>CAKZMS010000584.1 GCA_937128785.1 uncultured Opitutaceae bacterium
CACTGACCTCGATTGGCAGGATGGCTCGGATCTCCCGGAGTTCGCCGACCCCGACGCCCGCAAGGGTGGCACCTTTTATACCTCAATCATCGATTTCCCCCGCACCTTGCGCACGATTGGGCCCGATGCCACCGGGGGGATCCGCACCTACTTGCTCGATTGGGTCGAGCCGCGGTGGGTGCACCCCCACCCCAACCTGCCCGGGCGCTACTTCCCCGGTCTCGCAGCGCGCTGGGCGATCGACCACGCCAACCGCACGGCCTACGTCGAAATCGATCCCGCCGCCCGCTGGTCGGACGGCACGCCGCTCACTACCGCGGACGTTGAGTTCACCTTCTACTTCATGCGCAGCCCCCATCTGCGCGGGCCGTGGTATAACGATTTCTACAACACCAAATATACGCGCCTGACGATCTACGACGAACGGACCTTCGCGTTGGAGTTCCCCGTGGATAAACCCGACCTCGAGCGGTTTATCGATCACTCACCGTATCCGCGCCACGCCTACCAAGACTTCGGACCTGATTGGATCGAACGGTTTCAATGGCGAACCACGCCCAAGCTGGGGCCCTACAATGTGCGCGATGAGGACATCAAGAAAGGCCGCAGTATCACCATGCGCCGGGATGCTGACTGGTGGGCCCGGGATCGACGTTTTTTCCGCGGCCGTTTCAACCCCGATAGGATTGAGCTCAGCGTCATCCGTGACCCCAACAAAGCCGCCGAGAGTTTCGCCCGAGGCGACATCGACATGCTGGCACTGGCTTTGCCCAAGTTCTGGTATGAAACCCTGAATGAGGATCAGCCCGACATCGCGGCCGGACGCATCCAGCGCTACAAGTTCTACAATCAAATGCCCCGAGCGGAATGGGGGCTTTGGATCAATACCGCCAAGACCGCGCTCGCCGACCGCAACGTGCGCCTCGGTTTGCATCACTCGTCCAATTTTGAACTCGTCTGCGATCAGTATTTCCGGGGCGATGCCGAGATGATGCACACCCGCTCCGACGGCTACCCCTGGCGCGTGCACCCCACCATCACGTTCCGACCCTTCGACCCCGTAAAGGCACGCGAGTATTTTGCGGCAGCGGGCTATACCGAACAAGGCCCTGACGGCGTGCTGCAAAACGCCACCGGCCAACGCCTCGCCTTCACCGTCACCACCTGGGGGGAACCTCGCCGCGATCTCCTTACCATTCTCAAGCAGGAGGCGATCAAGGCTGGCGTGGAGTATCAACTCGAGGTGCTCGACGGCACCACCGCCTTCAAGAAAATGCAGGAGAAGAATCACGACCTCGCCCTGCTCGCCCTTTCTCCGGTCAACGAACTCTACCCGCGCTACTGGGAAACCTTCCACGGCTCCAACGCCTACGAGGATGCCTATTTCAACGACGCGGGCGAAAAGGTCACCTCTTACTTCGCCGGCACCCCCAATCCCGATCCCCAGAAAGTCCGCGTCCAGACCAACAACATGACGTCGACGTTCGTGCCGGAGCTGGACCGGTTGATCGAGACCTACGACAAGGCGGCCACGATGGCTGAGGTGAAGGACCTCGCTGAACAAATCGAACAGATTATCCACGACGAAGCATTCTGGATCAACGGCTGGGCCCAACCGTTCTACCGCGGTGCGTTCTGGCGCTACGTGAAGTGGCCCGAGGGCTTCAACGGCGCCGCGACCGATCGGGCTGAGGAGTTGTTTCTCTTCTGGATCAATTCCGCGGAACGCGACGAGATCGAGCGCGCCCGACGCACCGGTGAAACCTACCCGAACGACCTTCTGGTCTATGACCAATACCGCCAGTCATGAGTGAGTCCCCCACCGCCACCCCGCCCGTGCTCGAGGTCGAGAACCTTGTGACCACCTTTGATACCGACGCCGGTCGGTTGACGGCTGTGGACGGCGTGAGCTTCACCGTGCGCGCCGGCCAGACCGTCGGCATCGTGGGTGAGTCTGGTTGCGGCAAGAGCGTCACGGCCCTCTCCATCATGCGCCTGCTGCCCCAACCCATGGGACAAATTCGCGGCGGCGAAATCCGACTCAAGGGCAAGGACCTCGTATCCCTGCCCATCGAGGACATGCACGATATCCGCGGCGGGAAAATCGGCATGATTTTCCAAGAGCCGATGACCGCGCTCAACCCGGTGCACACGATCGGCCGACAACTGAGCGAGGTCTTCCTGCTGCATCTCACCAAGGATCCCAAGGACGCCTGGCAGCGGGGTATCACGATGTTAGAGAAGGTCGGCATTCCGGCTCCGGCCGACCGCATGCACGAGTATCCGCACCAACTCTCCGGCGGTATGCGCCAACGCGTGGTCATCGCCATGGCCCTCGCCTGCGAACCCTCGGTCGTCATCGCCGACGAGCCCACCACCGCCCTCGATGTGACCATTCAGGCACAGATTCTGGAGCTCATGCAGCAACTGCAGCGGGACCTCGGCATTGCCATTGTGCTGATTACCCACGACCTCGGCGTGGTAGCCGAGATGTGTGACGAAGTGGTGGTCATGTATGCGGGTCGCGTGGCCGAAAGTGGCCCGGTCGAGCGCATCTTCGAACACCCCACCCATCCCTACACCCGCGGACTGCTCGCCTCCATCCCCCGGTTGACCACCCCGCGCAAAGCCAAACTGCCTGTCATCGAAGGCATGGTTCCCAGCCTGGCCGATCTGCCTTCCGGTTGCCGCTTCCAGAATCGCTGCCCGCACCGGGACGAGCGTTGCGACCAACTGCCGCCCCTCGAGGAAGTCGCCGCCGACCACCATTGCGCCTGCCACCGCTGGAGGGAACTGCCGCCCAACAACGCCAATTAACCGTGGATACGACGAACCAAACCGACGCCAACGCGGCCCCGATTCTGGAACTGCGGAATCTGCAGATGCACTTTCCGGTGCGGGAAGGGGTGTTCAACCGCGCGGCCAAATTCTGCAAAGCCGTCGACGGCGTATCCCTGCAGCTGCAAGCCGGCGAAACCCTCGGCCTCGTCGGCGAGTCGGGCTGCGGCAAATCCACCCTCGGCAAGTGCGTGGTGCGACTCAACCAACCCACCGGCGGACAAGTGCTCTATGACGGAGTCGATCTCGCTCCGCTCAAGCGCAAGGAGCTCAAGCCCTACCGGCGTGACCTCCAGATGGTGTTTCAGGATCCGGTGGAGTCACTCAATGCCCGTCACACCATTGGCGAAATTTTAGCCGAACCCTTTATTATTCATGGCATCGGCGACCGCGAATCCCGCAAGGCCTCTGTCGCGGCGTTACTGGAACGGGTCGGCCTACCGGCCACCGCAGCAGACCGCTACCCGTTCGAGTTTTCCGGCGGCCAACGCCAACGCATCGGTTTGGCCCGCGCCATCGCGCTCAATCCGCGCGTGTTGGTGTGCGACGAGCCGGTCTCCGCGCTCGACGTTTCGATTCAAAGCCAGGTGCTCAACCTGTTCCTCGAACTGCAGCGTGAGATGGGGCTCAGCTACATCTTCATCGCCCACAATCTCGCGGTGGTGAAACACGTGTCCGACCGGATCGCCATCATGTATCTTGGCCGCGTGGTGGAGTTGGCTCCCGCGGACGAAGTCTACCGCGATGCCCGCCACCCCTATACCCGCGCGCTGATCTCGGCCATCCCCCAGCCCGAAGCTCGCCGGAAGTCCGAACGTATCGTGATGACGGGTGACGTGCCCTCACCCATCGATCCACCTTCGGGTTGCCCCTTCCATCCGCGTTGCCCGCACGCCACGGACAAATGCAAAGCCGAAGCTCCGGCTTTGCGTCCGGCCCCCAACGGCGCCGAAGGTCACACCGTATCCTGTCACTACGACCTCTGAAACCACCGACGACATGGGCATCAAATACCATTTTGAAGTGAAGGACCACAAACTGGATGAACGCTTTCAGCGACTCCCGAGCATTTTTGATCGCAACCATTTTCTTGGCCGCGAACAGCGCCTGTTCAAGTTCTGCAATTTCGGACGGCAGGTGTGCTTTCATTCGACGACAATCTCTGCGCTTACCCGATGGATGATCCCCTCAGAGTCACGGTATTCCCATGACGCCTGAGCGTGATCGCCGGGAAGTATTTCAGGGCAATTGCCCCCGGTCCAGAATGACGGGGCCATGCGCGGCGACGGGCTTCCGTCATATGGGGCGCGTCCTCCACCAGCACAGACAAAGCGCCGGTTTCCATCATCACCGATGCGCGTGATCTTCGCGGCCCAGTCGGCTTGGATCGGCCCGCCTTCGACCTCAAGCCACTGCACGAACTCGCCGTCTTCGTACTTGAGAGACTTAACAGTCATGCGAACATCAGGTGTTCTGATCAGATCAGTAGCCAATTCAATTGCGCCTTGCCCAGCCAGGACAATTCCGAATGCCAGTGCGGCAATGGTTGTCGTCATGTTCATGGGAGTAGCCCCTTCAGGCTTTCAGAGTTTACCGCCCCCAAGACGATAACGCCGATAATGACTGCATAAGGCGCAGCTTTCCTGATCAAGATGAGGGCGTTTATCAGGCCGAGCGCGGACAGGATGGCGTCGCGGGAATCGTCCCATTCCTTTTTCATGCGCCAGAATCCCGACCACTCGTGATCGTCCGGCGGCGTGCGCCGGTATTCGTCATCAACCATGTCAGGAGCCTTCTAGTCGCGGGCCGTCAGCTTTTGCCAAACCCAATTTGCGCATCGCAACAGAAAGTGCAGGATGCACGTCCGCAGAATATAGTAATCCACGATCAGCAGAAGGGCCACCAACCAAGGCGGATATTCCGCTAACTGCGAGAGATAGTAATAGGCAAATTCCTGCAATGTCCGACACCTTATACCAAAAGGTTTGGTCGAACCCGATCATAGCAGGAATATATGCTGAAGGAATTATCAACGCGAATAGTAGCGCTAAAATACTCGCATTAGTAGATATAACTATTAAGCCAAGGCATACTAACCATATATTCAGCGCCGCAATGTGCTTATTTGGCAACGCCCATCCCGCTTGCATGGCAATTAGACCGCCTAGCACAATGATTGCCGCAATGCAGGCCGACCGATCACGCGCATAGCCGGTCAAGATAATGACTGCTAGCGTCAACGCTATCCAGATCGGCCACCACATTCACTTGCCCCCGAAGTTGGTAGTAGAGTCGCCGTCTTCAGCGCATTCCTGCGCGTCGCCATGCCATTCTTTCGTCTCAGATGCGTGCCTGCGCCAACGGCGCTTCAAGCGTTTGAACCGACGATTACACTTGGGGTCGTCAAACGGGTCTTCAGTTGCATCTAGGTTCTTTTGGACCCGCGCCTCAGCATCTTCGATAATCTTCAGGTCTGCGCTAATTGCATCAGCAATTGCTTGATTGTCCATGTTCTGTTGTCCGTCCATTGTGTCGCCCTCCCATTGCGAGAGGGCAGGTTAGCATTGAATTTCGAGAGCGTGCGGGGTAATTTGCC
>CAKZMS010000585.1 GCA_937128785.1 uncultured Opitutaceae bacterium
TCGACATCCGGAGTGGCGGCCCACTCGACAGATGTTCGATACCACGCTGTGCCATCAAAGTCGCCCCACCCCTGATGGTCCCATCGCCCCGGAGCGAGAATAGTCGACCAGGTGGCATCATCACCCGGAGGTTGCTCAGGCTTGGCTTCATTTCGGGCTATCTGCCACTCGCCGTTCAAATCAAGCTCCGGCGCGGGTAACCGGGAGGCATAGATCCCTGCCCCTTCGCCCACGAGTCCACCCGGGCCTTGTTGGTCGTAGACCCTGATCGCAATCACGTTGGGACCCTTGGGGCGCACCAGGTCGGAAGGGATCGCATACACCCGGCGTGAATCCCAAGCCGTCTTGGCCTCAGCGGGGAACCTCCCCGTGCGGCCGACTAAGACACCATTGAAGTAGGTCTCGTCACAATCATCGATCCGGCCCAGCACGAGATAAAGTGGTCGCCTGTCGGCGAGTTTCAGATTCAGCGATTTGCGATACCACGCAATGCCATCGTAGTCTTCGTCGATCTGCCCCTCCCAGGCATCGTTGGCATCAATGTATTGCCACGCGGAATCATCAAACTTCGGTGCGGCGAAGTCCGCTTCATCGGCCGGATTGAATCGCCAGTTTTTGGTCAGCGCAAAAACGCGATCGGCATAGTCCTTCTTGAAGAACTGCTGATGTTGGGCGGTCCAAGCGGATTCTTGGTAAGCACGAGCGTGGCGATGATCATCGTCATCGTCGATCAACACGTTGAAGAGCCCACCGAAGACGGCCGCGCCGACGGCCCCCACCCCCGCCAACACCGTGACCGTGTTGTTCCCCTTTTCGCCGGCGCTATCTTCAAGCTTCTTAAGCCATTCCCACATATGATTCCTTACTGTTCGGGTTCGTTTTGATTTGGTTTCTGTCCGCCCTTCCGGCGGCGCACGGCATCGCGCAGCAGATACTCGATCTGGCCGTTAACACTGCGCATTTCCTGATCCGCCCAACCCTGAATCTCCTGCCATAGCTTCGGATCCACCCGCATCAGAAATGATTTTTTGCCCGGACTTGCCATGTCAGAAGTTCGTGCCGGGCGCGGTAATCAGCGAATGGACCACCGGTCCGATTTCGAGAATCGATCGGTCCACCACGCGTTCCCAGGAAGTCACCATCGGAGAACCCACCAGCAAGGCCGAGGCCAGCCGCCAACTCGCGCCCAATGTTAGGATGATCAGAAATATCGTCAACATTCGAGCGGTCCAACGTAGGGGCTGCAGCCCCCGCATCAGCGTATGCCAGTATGCAAACATCGGCAACGATCAGCGGTCGCGCTGCATGGCCTGCATGACGTGGGTGCCGCCGACGGACACCCCACCGGCAGGTCGCCAGCCACGCCCCATCGCTTCATTCACCTCGGCAGTCAATTGCGCCAGGGCCTTGCTCCGGAAAACCCCATGCTCACCGAAATTATTTTGTAATTTTCCATTGGATCCCAGCCCTCGTCTAGCTGTAGAGCGTGCCTGTATTCACGACGGGATTGACCTCGGATTCGCCGCAGAGCACGACCAGCAGATTGCTGACCATGGCGGCACGCCGTTCCGGATCGAGATCAACGACTCCCTTGGTTTCGAGTTCCGACAAGGCGAGTTCCACCATGCCGACCGCGCCTTGCACGATCTTGGTGCGGGCTGCGATCACCGCCTCGGCTTGTTGGCGGCGCAGCATGGCCTGCGCGATTTCCGGCGCATATGCTAGGTGGGACAAACGCGCTTCCTCCACCTCCACGCCGGCTTTACCCAATCGCTCCTGCAATTCGACCTTCAGGGCTTCAGCCACCGAGTCCGCGGAGGCGCGCAGCGTCATTTCCTCGGCCTCAGCGTCATCGTAAGCATAGCCACTGGCCAAATGACGCACCGCCGATTCGCTCTGGACTGAAACGTAGTGCTCATATTCGTCCACATCGAACACCGCCTCGGCGGTATCCCGCACGCGCCAGACGACCACGGCCGCAATTTCGATTGGGTTGCCCCGCTTGTCATTCACCTTGAGTTTGTCGCCGTTCAAATTTCGCGAACGGAGCGAAACCTTGAGTTTCTTCATGAAAGGATTGGTCCAGAAGAAACCACTGTCGCGCACTGTGCCCTTGTAGGAGCCGAAGAGAATTAACACCGCTGCCGTATTCGGCTGCAGGGTAAAGAACCCGCAGCTGACCAAGATGGCGGCTAGGAGGATCACTACCCCCAGGACGGCAAAGAGGGGCACCTTGGAGATGCCCGTGGCGATAAACAGCGCCGGCGCGCCGATATACATGAGCAGGTTGAGAGCGAGGATGGCCCATCCACTGTTCGCCTTAACGCGGCGCTCGTGGTTGGTGGAAGAGGATGAGATTTGATCAGTCATGGTTAATTTGGATGATTTCAAAGTGATATCACTTTGAAATCATACGTCAAGCCCAACTGAGATCAAAAGTTGAGATCGGCTGGCCCCCGACCGTTTCTCCCCTATGCCTGAAATGATGCCCAATCTTTCCCCCACCTGGTCACTGACCAATTACTTCCCCACCTTCGGCGGTCCGGAATACCAAACGTTTCTCAGCGAGCTAAAAACTGGCATCGCAACCGTCACCCAAGCGCTCACCGACACCCCACCCTTGGATGAATCTAATCTGAGCGATTGGGCTGAACATTTTACCAAGGTGGAGGCGCTGCAGGCCAAGTTGATCCACGTGGAGTCCTACCTGGGATGTTTGGGATCCGCCGATGCGGCCAATGAGGACTACCAATCTGCGGAAGCCGCCCTAGCCGGGGTTAATGCCGATTACTCAAAACTCGGCACCGCCTTGAAGCAGGGTCTCAGCAAATGCGGTGAAAACGTCTGGACCCAATTTGTGAACCAGGACTCCCTGCAGGACGCTGGCCACACGCTCCAGCGCCTTCGCACCGCCGCCCAATACCAGATGGAGCCTTCCGCTGAAGCGCTGGCGGCTGATCTCGGCGTGGATGGGATCAGTGGCTGGGGACGCCTCTACGACACGGTGAGCGGCAAAATGACTTTTGAGATGCCGTGGCCGGATGGGAAAGTGGAGACGACTCCCATGTCGCAACGCCGCTCACTTCTCACCCACCGCGACCGACGGGTGCGGCAAGCGGCCTTCACTTCGAGCAACCAAGTCTGGGAAGCTCATGAGGACGTGATGGGCGCCGCCCTTAACGCCATCGCCGGAACCCGGCACACCCTCTACGGAAGACGAGGTCAGGAACACTTTCTGGATGCCCCCATGCACGATGCCGCGGTCTCCCGTGAAACCATCGATGCGATGTTTGCGGCCATTCAGGAGAATGTGGCGATCCCCCAGCGGATCGTGCGTCTCAACGCCCAACTCCAAGGCACGCCCGGCATCGCTTGGTATGATCTGGATGCCCCCCAACTGCCCGACACCCTCCCTGAGCTGAGCTGGCCCCGGGCGCTCGAGCTCGTGGACAACGCCTTCGCCGGACCTTA
>CAKZMS010000586.1 GCA_937128785.1 uncultured Opitutaceae bacterium
GCGACGACGCCAACGTGTTGGGTAATGGCCGTCGGCTCACCAATATCGGCACCTTTCGGGCCTACTGCGTCACTTACCTGAAAACCCACCCGCACATTGCGCAGGATAAGACCCTGCTGGTGCGTCAGCTCCAGCCCACGGAGCACGGTTTGCCGCTCGAGATCTATGTGTTCGTGAACAACACCAATTGGGGCTTTTACGAAGGGGTGCAGGCGGATATTTTCGACCACCTCCTGTCGGTGGCGAAGGTGTTTGATCTGAAGGTATTTCAACAACCGAGCGGGGCTGATGTGATTGCGGGCTTGGGCGCAGGATCGGATTCGTGAGCGATCAACATGCGGAGCGGTTTGGCGGCCTGGGTCGTCTGTTTGGCGCGGGATCCTTGGACCGGTTGCGAGCTGCCCATGTGGCGGTGGTGGGCTTGGGGGGCGTAGGCTCCTGGACGGTCGAAGGGCTGGCCCGCAGTGGGATAGGTCGACTTACCTTGATCGATTTGGATGACGTCTGCGTGACGAATACAAACCGGCAGTTGCCGGCGGTGGAGGGTAATCATGGCCGGCCGAAGGCGGACGCCCTGGCCGAGCGGGTGCGGTCGATCAATCCGGAGTGCGAAGTCGAAGTGGTCATGGAATTTCTCACGGCCTCGAATGCGGAACGCCTGCTCGATCCGGCTTTCGATGTGGTGGTCGATGCCATTGATGGCACGACCAACAAAGCAGATTTGATCGGCGCCTGTGTCCGATTGGAGAAGCGTTGCGTCACGGTCGGCGGAGCAGGCGGTAAGCAGGATGCTTCGCAGCTACGGATCGGTGATTTGGGCGAAGCTTGGGGCGATGAGCTCCTCAAGATGGTGCGCAAAAAACTGCGCCGTGAACATGGCTTTGCGCGGGGAGAAGGAAACCGCTACGGCGTGCGATGCATCTACTCGGCGGAGAACCCGATTTACCCTTGGGCGGATGGCTCCTGTCAGGCCGAGCCGGAGCCGGGCAGCAATCTCAAGCTCGACTGCGCGAGTGGATTTGGGACCGCGGTTTGGGTAACCGGTGCGATGGGCCTAGCGGCGGCCCAAGAGGCGGTGAAGTGGATCGTGGAGCCCGTAGGGCTGCAGAGGCAGATTGGTATTTGCCACAGAGGACGCAGAGAAGACAAAGAGAGCACCGAGCGGTCAGCCTGATGATTGAGATCTGGAAATCAGGAAATGAAGAAGAGGCGCTGCACGGTTACCAGACTCACTCGGTGACCTCTGTGCCTGCTCTGTGATCTCGGTGACGAAAGTGCGTCAATAATCGGAGGCGCGCCTCCCTGAGATGCTTACCCGAAGATTTCGAGCATCCGCACGAACAGGCGATTCACCTTCGCTTGGTTCTCTTTCACGAGAGCGTGAAATTTCTCGAAATCGATTTCGGTGCCTTCCAGGCCGTTCGCGAAATTGTCAATCAGCGCGAGGCTGTTGTAGTTGAGGCCGGCTTCGGTGCACAGATCGGCCTCGAATGCGGCGGTCATGCCGACAACGTCACCCCAGTCTTTCACCACGCGAATCTCGGCCTTGGTCTCGAAACGGGGGCCGCGCATCTGCACGTAGGTCTTGCCCGGCTTGATATCAAATTCCGGAGCCAGCTTGGCCAGGAGATCCGGGATGAGGTTATTGGCGATGCCGGGAGGTCCGCCTTTCAACTCTTGGTCGAAAAAGGTTTGGGGGCCTTCCTGCAGGCAGACGTAGTCCGAACACGAAACGAAGGTTCCGGGAGGGAGTTCCGGGTCGAGCGATCCTACGGAATTGAGCGAAACCACGTCGGTGAAACCTAGGTCGGCCAGCGCCTGAATATTGGCGCGGTAGTTGATCGAATGCGGCGGCAGAGGAAATTCATAGCCGTGGCGATTGATCAACACGTGGTCACAAGAAGACTTGTAGGTGACCGAACCATGAGCCGTTTCGATGGTCTTCACTTCCCAGGCGGCGAAAAGATCCGACTTCACTATGCTGGTCCCGCTGATAAACGCTACTTTCATGCGGCTGATCAACGGCCTGCCCGCTGCCTATGACAACGCCAAAACCCATTCTCCTCCTCTTATGGCCCCTGCTGTTTTTTTCCGGGTGTGCGACACGCGGGCCCATGCACCTGTATTCGGCGGGCGAGGGGACGGCGCCCATCCATGATCGCGCCCTCGAGTCGGGCCAGGATGAGCAGCTGTCCGGGTTTGTCACGCCGACGGACCGGGTGATTGGCCTCGGCTACGAACACAATACCGACTACATCTGGTTGCGGCTCGCTCCGGGCGATCGGCTCATCACCGTGAAACGGGGGATCAAGGAGCTGTGGTATGACTACAGCCTGCCGGAGGCTTTCCGGATGCCCGAAGGGCAAACCGGTGACTTGGCCGTGAGATCATTTAATCGGATGGTCTACGTGGTCATGCCGTCCACCGGAGCCATCGGCCTGGTCACGCGTTATGGCGAGGTATTGGAGAGCTTCGTGCCCGGGAATGAGGCCCGTTCCATCGGTGGATTGGCCTGGGATCAGGTGAACGACCATTTGCTGGTGTTGGAGACTGAAACCGGCGAAGTGGTGGCCTACGATGTGAGTGGGACGGAAGTCGATCGAACGCGGCTGCAAGGAGCGATTAACGCGCAGTCGTTGGCCTACGATAGCAATCGCGCGCGATTTTATGTGCCGCTGGCGGAGGTGGGGTGGTTGGGAGAGTTTGATGCCGAAGGGCGGCTGCGAGATCGACTGGCCTGGCCGGAAGGCATGATCGCCGTCGACGCCGGCCAGCGGTCGCTGGTTCGTGTGTTTTAGGCGCGCGCCGAGGGGGAGCCCGGCCCTTCGAGAAAACTAGCGGGACAGCGTGATGTTCCAGTCGGGGCCACTCTCAATGCCGTGGTCGGCAGCGAAGTCGCCCTGATTGAGAGCGAGCGCCACGTTGAGGAGATCATTGATATAGATCACCGGCTGCCCGAGTTCGACCTGGCCGAAGGTGTTCACAAAGGGAATGCGTTGGGCATAGACGATCTTCTCGCCGTGGGTGATCGTGACCAGGAGGCTTTCCAAGACCTTTGGATTGATTTCCATCAAGAGCTCCCGGGGGATGTTGGTCCAGATGTTGCCGTAATGGACATCCAGGATGGGGATGTTGCCCAGAATCACATCCCCGTCGCGGTTGGGTTGTGCATAGGTCATCCGCCGGACGGTCGGCTCGAGTTCCCGGCCGACTTCGGCGAAGGAAATGATCCCGGCCGCCAGGCGCGCGCCGGTGTAGGCGTAGACGTCGCGGCCGTGAAAGGTGTAGGATTTCTCGGAGTTTTTGAGGCGGTTCACGGCCTCGTCGATTTCGCGAACTCCGGCCACCCCGAGTTCGTCGGCTACGAGCGTGAGCGTGCCATTGTCGGGGGTAACAAAGTAGTGCCCCGACTTGGTTTTGAGCACGACAGATTTTCGATCCGTGCCGACTCCGGGATCGACCACCGAAACA
>CAKZMS010000587.1 GCA_937128785.1 uncultured Opitutaceae bacterium
CGCCTGCACGCGCTTTGAAACATCCGTTTTGACCGCGAGATAGCCCGTGGCCTCGCCCTGGCGGTCGGACAGCCGAGATATGACCGCTTCCTCCCAGAACAACTCGCCATTCTTGCGGCGGTTATGGAACAGCCCGCTCCAATTTCGCCCGGCAGAGATGTTTTCCCACAACTCGGCATACTCCTCCGGAAGGGTTTCGCCCGATTTTAGAACCCGGGGATTGTGGCCCCGGACCTCTTCCGCCTCGTAACCCGTCATCTGAGTGAAAAAGGGATTGGTATATTGGATGTCGCCCGCCAAATCCGTGATTACAATGGAAACGGGGCTCTGCTCGACCACGGTAGAGAGTTGCCTGATCTCATCTTCCGCATGGCGTCGATCCGTGATGTCGACATTGGACCCGATCAGCCATTCGACTTCACCGGCTTGGTCCAGCCGCACGGATTCCGCGGCCTGCAGAACCCTCACTGCCCCGTCATTCGCCCGTTTGATCCGGAATTCTCGGTGGCTGGTGCCCTTGGTGGCGATCGTGTGCGCCACGATGCGCTGCTGTTCGGCCAAGTCCTCCGGTAGCACGGCCGAACTCCAATCTTCTATGGTTCCTGCATTGGTGCTGAATCCATAGATCGTCGCGATCTGGTCGTCCCATTTCAGCTCATTCGTCCGCACGTTCCATTGCCAGATCCCCACCCCGGCTATCTCCGTGGCCAACTGGACCCGGGTGACCTGTTCAAGCAAACTCTCTTCCACCTGTTTCATTTCGGTGATATCCTGAAATATTCCGGTCAACTTGACGGGGCGGTTGTCCCGACAAGTCACTTCACAGGTGGTGCGCACTTGGATGAGGCGCCCCTTGGTTGTTAATGTCTCCAATTCCAGATCATAGCCTTCCCCTGTCGTCATGGCCGCCTCAAATGCCGCGCTAATTTTTACCCGCGATTCCGGTAGATAACACTCCAACCCGGCATCAACCGAGGGGTTGAATTCCTCCGGACTCGTGTCGTGCAGACGGTAGGTTTCGGCGGTCCAGAATAATTCGTTGGTTGCCACATCCAATTCCCAGCCGCCCACCTTGGCGATAGCCTGACTGGCTTCGAGCAGTTGGCTGTTCCTTCGCAGCAAATTTTCCGCCCGCTTGCGGTCGGTGATATCTTGGATCGCTCCCGCCAGCTTGAAGGGCTGACCATTCCGGCAGGTCACCTCACAGGTAGTGTGGACAAAAATCCGACGCCCCGTGGTCGTCAGGCACTCAAGTTCAAGGTCATAGCCTTCTCCCTGGGTGATGGCCGCCTCCAGCCCTTCACTGAGTCTCCGTTGCGATTCCGGCAGGAAAAATTCCACTACCGGACTTACCATGGGGTCAAATTCCGCCGCACTCGTTTCAAAAATCCGGTAGGTTTCGTCGGTCCAGAATAATTCGCTGGTTGCCACATCCAGTTCCCAGCCCCCCACCTTGGCGCTGGCTTGACTGACTTCGAGCAGGTGCTTGTTCATGCGCAGCGATTCCTCCGCGCGGAGCCGGTCAGTAATATCGAGATTGGTTCCAATCACCCATTCGACCTCGCCGTTACTATCCAGCCGGACGGTTTCCACAGCCACAACCGTTCGCAGGCTACTATCGTTCGCCCGGAGAATCCGAAACTCGCGCCGACTCTGCCCTTTGGTGGCTATGGTTTTTTGCAAAATTTCGTGTTGGACCGCCAAATCTTCCGGTAAAACCATGCGGGTCCACGTCTCGTAATCCATAATTTCCCTCTGATCCGACGTCAGACCATAAATCGAAAACATTTGTTCATCCCAGCGGAGCTCGTCCGTAACGATGTTCCATTCCCACACCCCCAAACCCGTCGTTTTGGTGGCCAGTTTCATTCGCATCGCCGCATCCCGGGCCGCCGCTTCGGAAGCTTGCTGCCTGGCCAGTTCACTTTGCAGCCGGTCCAAACGATCACGCCGCCAAATTAAAAGTCCGCCCAGCCACAACAGGATGAGAAGCAAACTCATCTGAATGATCAAATTTCGACTGGCGCGGTTGAAACTGGCATACACCTCCGCTTTGTCGGTCTTGACCACCATGTGCCACCGGGTTCCCGGCACCGGAGCCGTCGCGGCCATCACGGGCACTTCGCGGTAGTCCAAACCTTCCCGCACGTTCGCGTAGTCTCCCGCAAACGACACCGCGGCCGGGAGTTGCGGATCATCCAAGGGAAACCGCAGGGTCAGCGCTGCGCCAGATTGATGACGCAGGTCATGCAGAAAGAGGACCTCATCACCGTCCCGTCGCACCAAGAGGGCTTCCGAGGTTTCTGACTTGTAGGGCCAATTCTGAACCAGCCGAAGCAGGAAATCGTCCGGATCTACCACCATGAGCATGAGACCGGCGACGGGTTCTCCCGCTCCGTCCGCTTCGGTAATCGGAACGGCCACCGAAAAATGGATGGTGCCATCGAGCGGAGACCGGTGGATCTGGGACAGATCCACGCCGGGGTCCTGCAGGGCTCTTTCAATATGCGGTGAACAACGGGCAAACCGTTGACCGGCGCCGACCGGGTATTCGAGCAGGGGTTGACTGTTTTGATCCAGCAATACCAAGGCAGCATAGCCATAGTCCCGTTGCATCGAGGCCATCCACGTGACGATCTCGGTCCTCAAGAGCGCGTTCTCCCGATCACGTAAAAACCATTGTAGATC
>CAKZMS010000588.1 GCA_937128785.1 uncultured Opitutaceae bacterium
CTCGACGTCACGGGAAACCTCCCGCAACCAGCCGGAATCCGCCACACTGGACAGGAACAGCATGGCGGTCGCGACAATGAGGAAGGTCACCAGACCCAGCCAACTCGCCACTTGATTCACGATCGAAAACGCCTCCTGTTTCCTCCCTGCCGCCAGTTCGTCGTTGAGGGTGGGAATGAGGGCCGCCGTAAGAGCCCCTCCCCCGAGCAGTCGGCGAAAGAGATTCGGTAAAGTAAAGGCGGTGACGAAGGCCGAGGCCAACCCGCTGGCGCCGAAGACCGCCGTGATCAGAATATCTCGCGCCAATCCCAAAAAGCGGGAAAACACCGTCGCGAGGGAAACGACGCTGATATGCTTGAAACTGCGGGACACCTGCCTGTTCTCACCTGCCCGGAAAAAAGTAACAAGTTACAAGTCGCGCCCGGCATTGACGCGCTGGAACGCGCTTTGCAGCGTCACATCGGCATGCCTCTGCTTCCCTCCCTCTTGCCCAAGCTGCAACGCCATCCGAAACGCATCGTGTTCCCGGAGGGCACGGACCAACGCATCCTGCAAGCCGCCCGCCAATGGGTCACCCGCCAGCTGGGAGTGCCGGTTTTGCTGGGAGACCGTACCGCCATCAAGCGATTGGCCGCCCGTCTCGATCTGAACCTGGCAGGGATGCGGTTGATCGACCCCCAGCGCAGCGATGACCTCGAGCCGTTCGCGCAGTCCCTGCACACGCTCCGCGCCGCCAAGGGCCTGACCCTCGAAGCAGCCCGGGAAGCCGTCCGGGATAACAGCACGTTCGCCACCCTCATGCTACACCACAACCAGGTGGAGGCGATCGTCGGCGGCGCCACCCAATCCGCCCGCAGCGCCCTGCGCCCGCTGCTGCAGATCATCCCTCGTTTGGACGGCGTAAAAACGGCGTCCTCCCTGATGATCCTCGATTTCGACGAGAAGCAGATTGGCAGCAAGGGTAGCCTCTTCATGGCCGATTGCGGCGTCGTGCCGCAACCCACCGCCAGCCAGTTGGCGGACATCGCCATCTCGACGGGCATCATCGCGCAACACCTGACCAACGAGGCGCCGCGCATCGCGCTTTTGAGCTACGCTTCCCACAGCACCACGGAGGATCCGTCGGTTCAAAAAATGCGTGAGGCCACCCGCCTCGCCCGGGACCGGGCCGCGGCGGCGGGCCACGAATTCCAGATCGACGGAGAGCTCCAGGTCGACGCCGCCTTGGATCGTTACATCGCCACCGCCAAGGGCATCGATTCATCCGTCGCCGGCCGGGCGAACGTGCTGGTGTTTCCCGCTCTCAACAGTGGCAACATTGGCTTCAAACTGGTGCAACACATCGCCGGGGCCAACGCCTTTGGCCAGATTATGACGGGGCTGACCAAACCAGCCGCCGAGATCAGCCGTGGTTCCAGTGCCCACGATGTGTTCGGCGCCGCCGTGGTCTGCGGGGTCCAAGCGATCGATCGGGAAGAACTGTTTCCGTCCCTCGAATCCACGACATGAGCGTTCCTTCCCAGAATCCGTTTCAACTGCCGGCGCTTCCTTTGCTCACGGAGCCGACGAACAAGCAAACCAAGCCGCTTTTCGTGGCGGCCACCCGCATGAACGATGGCAAGACCACGACGTGCCTGGGCCTGTTTGCCGCGCTGCAAAGCGTTTTCCCGCGCGTCGGCTTCATCAAACCGATCGGGCAAAGATTTGTGGAAGTGCAGGGTCACCAGGTCGACGAAGACTCGGTATTGCTCGATACGATCTACAACGTGCACGTGCCGATTGAGAGCATGAGCCCCGTGGCGATCGACACCACCTCCACGCGCCGCTACCTCAAGGATCCGACGGACACAGTGCCCAAGCTGGAAGACAACATCTGTCGGGCGTTCGACCGGGTCTCTTGGGAAAAAGACTTCACCCTCATCGAAGGCACGGGCCATGCGGGAGTGGGCAGTGTGTTTGATCTTTCCAATGCCCGGGTCGCCCAGCTGCTCAAAGCCAAGGCCGTGATCGTGTGTCCCGGCGGTATCGGTCGCCCCATCGACGAAATCGCCCTGAACAAGGCGCTGTTCGACAAGGTCGGCGTGGAGGTGGTCGGCGCCATCATCAACAAGGTGGAACCGGATAAAGCGGACGATATCCGCGAATACGTGGGGTGTGGGTTGAAACGACTCGGCGTGCCGCTGCTCGGGCTGCTGCCGGTGCAAAAGGTGCTGGCCAGTCCCAATCTGCTTCAAATTGCCGGGGAGATCAAAGCGCGCTGGATCAATGCCCCGGTTGAAGCGGAGAGCGTACGCGTTTCCCACTTGGTCATCGGCGCGATGACCGCGCGCGGAACCGTCAAACACCTGCGACCCGGCACGGTCATCATCACACCCGGCGACCGTGACGACATCATTTTGGCCGCCATTTCAGGAGCCGAGAAGTCGGCCGATCAACGCGTGGCCGGCGTCATTCTCACCAATGACCTGGAGCCGAACGATTCACTCCGCTCGCGGATCGAACGATCGAATATTCCTGTCATGATGGCCGAGGAGGAGAGCTACAACGTGACGGCGAAGATCAATCGCATGACGGTGAAAACCCAGCCCAACGACAGCGACAAGATTCCCGTCATCAAACGACTGGTCCAAGAGAACGTCGACATGAGCGCCCTGCTCAAATCGATCTGAGGAAACCCGGGGGCCGGAGAAACCAGCCTCGTTTCTTCAGTTGCGTACCAGATTCAGGCGATTGCCCGAGATGTTGACGTCTGACAGCGATTGCCAGGCCTCAACCAAGTCTTCCGGGGCCTCATGCATCGCGGCCAGACGACCGGCAACGATTCCCCCCAATATGGGAAGACGGTGGGCGGCGAGTTGGCCCACCATCACTTCATTCGGAGAGTAGGCAAAACGGTCCCCCTTGGCGACAAAAGTCCCCCGGGTCTGAATCACCAGCGACTGGTTGTAACCCGCGACGCTGATACTGCACGGCAGTCCCACTTGTAATTGGCCGTCCGCGATCCGGAAATTCATTGTTTGGGGCGTGATCAACCCACCCTCTTCATCGTCGGATTTCGTCTTCGATGAATTCAGCCACGTGTTGAGTTCATCCTCGCTCAACTCGATCGACGCGGCTCCCGGTTCGACCAGCATTTGTTTTTTGCGCAGCCAGCCTTTGCCCAAGCTGCTCCGCGCGGATCCGGTGACATAGTAGACTTTGTCAGGATTGGGCTCTCGCGGCATGCTGCGCACCGTCTCGACGGGCTGGGCCGCCAGGTAACCCGCCGCCAATACAACCCCAAGGGTCAGGCTCAACAGCGCGCCCAAGGTAACCTCAAAAAGACTGGGACCGTTGGAGTTCTGTGGGGCTTTGCTCATAGCGAAAAGGAGGTAGGCTTAGGTGGAGGATTTCGGTTTGGCAGACTCGGTCTTCTTGGTTCCAGCGTTGGCGTTATCGGATTTGGGCTTATCCGCGCGGGAAGACTTATTCTTATAATCAGTGATGTAAAAGCCTGATCCTTTGAAAATCAATCCGGCACCTCCCCCCACCATGCGCTTGGCGGAGCGTTTTTTACAATCCGGACAGGTCTTGAGCGGTTCATCCTTCATGGATTGAAACGCTTCCCATTCATGACCGCACTTGGTGCAGGTATAATCGTAAGTTGGCATGGGCGTTGAGTTGTCCGGTGACGCGACGGAGATCAAACCTTAATCCCACCGCGACGGGATTCTTCGATAAATCGATAGGTCGCAGCGTAATAAGTCCAACTCCCCGCCAGCGCGACGAAGACCGTGAAGGTCATCAGCGGATAGCCCGCGACCAGCAGACCAATCAAAGCGAGCGTCGGCAGGACAAATTTGGAGCGAGCGGCGTGTAGCATGGAGCCCAAAACCGGCAGTCGGAAGGCATCGGCGTATTGTTCACGCTTTTGGTATTGGTAGATTCCGGCCACGACCAAGGGGCCCGCGATCATAACTACCGGCACCATAGGCAGATAGACAAAAACGCCGAAATCGAAAAACCGCAGCGGCAAGGTCAGTAGCCAGGCCACGGCAATGGGCGCCACCCCCAGAATCAGAAAAATGACAAAGGTCGCCACCCCGTCGAAAAACAACCGCTTCCATTCGCCCCAGTCGGGCAGATCCACACTGTCACCCCGACGGGCCCGCTCGACCAAGCCGTAGAGATAGCCAAACGCGAGAAACTGCGCGACCGGGATCACCAATAGCCGTGCACCAACGATACACTTGATGAACCACGACGAGTCAGCGAAAAGGCGTTTGCAAACGAGTTCTAGGGTGGGCATTGCGGCGGTAAGATGTTCTGACTTCGGAAAGTAGGGACGCCGTTATGGAAGTCACAAACAAATTAAAAAAGCTCGTAGAGCAGGTGGAGACCGGAATTGACCGGTTCGTTCCGCCGGCGGACACCCGCCCCGCCCAACTGCATGCCGCCATGCGGTATAGCCTGGAGGCCGGGGGGAAACGACTGCGCCCCGCCCTGGTCCTGGCTGTGGCAGAACTGGATTCCGATCTCCAACCCGCCGATCCCCTTCCCGCGGCGGTCGCCATCGAGTGTCTCCACACCTACTCCCTCATCCACGACGACCTGCCCTGCATGGACGACGATGACATGCGGCGCGGCCGGCCGACGGTGCATCGCGAATTTGACGAGGCCACGGCCCTCCTGGCGGGCGACGCCCTGCTGACCCATGCTTTCGATCTGCTGGCGAGTGCCTACGCCGACCGGCCGACCCTCGCTCATGCCCTGATCGCCGAACTGGCCCGAACCGCGGGATCCCAACGTCTGATCGGTGGCCAGATGGAGGATCTTTTAGGTGAAGCCAAGGGTGACGCGACCGCCGCCGACTTGGAATACATCCATCTTAACAAAACCGCCGCCATGATCGAAACAGCGCTCGTTATGGGCGGCATCCTCATGGACTGGCCCGCCGAACGACTGACGGCACTGCGAGCGGTCGGGCGCGACCTGGGATTGGCCTTCCAAATCGTGGACGATATCCTGGACGTCACCGCCGACACCGCAACCCTCGGCAAAACGGTGGGCAAAGATGAAGCCACTGAAAAAACCACATACGTGCGTATGCATGGTATCGAAGCTTCACGGCAGTTCGTGGAAACGCGCACGCAGTCAGCCGTCAGTGCGTTGCACGAACTCCCCGGTGATACCACCTTTTTGGAGGAATTGATGCATTCGATGGCGGCTCGTATCCGCTAAGCCGCCCCGCCGGGACGACCCTATCTTCCCCGGCCTCCGCCCGCGCCCCCACCCCCGCCGCCGGGTCCGTCCTCCCACTCCTTCCCCCGCCCCCAGAAGCGCCC
>CAKZMS010000589.1 GCA_937128785.1 uncultured Opitutaceae bacterium
ATGCACCACCAGTATTCCTCTTCCGTCTCGCCCTTCCAGGCAAAGACGGGGATGCCGGCGGCGGCGATGGCCGCGGCGGCGTGGTCCTGGGTGGAGAAAATATTGCACGAGCACCAGCGCACGATGGCACCGAGATCGACGAGGGTCTCGATGAGCACGGCGGTTTGGATGGTCATGTGCAGGGAGCCCATGATCCGCACCCCGGCGAGCGGCTTGTTCGGGAACTTTTCCCGCACGGCCATCAATCCGGGCATTTCATGCTCGGAAACGGCAATTTCCTTGTGCCCCCATTCGGCGAGGCTGATGTCGGCGACTTTATAGTCGGTGATTTCTGCTGTTGTAGTCATTTTCTAAATACGTTGATTATTTGGTGAGTCGTTTGGCGGCGGCGGTGAGGGCCTTGGCCTTGTTGGTTTGCTCCCACGGCAGATCAGCCTTGCCGAAGTGACCATAGTTGGTCGTGGCACGATAGATCGGTTGCAGGAGTTTGAGCTGCTTGACAATCGCGGCCGGCTTGAAGCTGAACACCTCTTTCACGGCGTCGGTAATGACGGAATCGGGAACGGTGCCGGTGTCGAACGTATCAACAAACACACTCACGGGCTCGGGATGACCGATGGCGTAAGCCAGCTGAATCTCAGCAATGGGCGCGAGCCCGGCCGAAACCACGTTCTTGGCTACCCAACGCGCCATGTAAGCGGCGGAGCGATCGACCTTGGACGGATCTTTACCCGAGAAAGCGCCTCCACCGTGTCGGCCCCAACCGCCATAGGTGTCGACGATGATCTTGCGACCGGTCAGGCCGGAGTCCCCTTGGGGGCCACCAATCACAAAGCGACCGGTTGGGTTGATCAGAAATTCGGTATTCTTGGAGAGCAGCTTTTTCGGGATCACCTTCTTAACGACATTTTTGATCAAGTAGCTCTCGATCTTCTCCCGGGTCACGTCCTCGGTGTGCTGCGTGGAAATCACCACATTGACGATCTCCACCGGTTTGCCGTCGACGTAGCGGACCGAAACCTGGGACTTGGCATCCGGACGGAGCCAGTTGGCCTTGCCGGACTTGCGCACCCGGGCCAACTCGCGGCCCAGAAGGTGGGCGAGCATCACGGGGGTGGGCATCAATTCCTCGGTCTCCGTGCAAGCATAGCCAAACATGATGCCTTGGTCACCCGCGCCTTGTTCGGCGTGGGTCTTCCCTTCCGCCTTTCGGGCATCGACGCCTTGGCCGATGTCAGCCGACTGGCTGGTGAGAAAATTCTGAATGAACACTTTGTCGGCGTGGAAGACGTCGTCGTCATTCACGTAACCGATCTCCCGGATGGCTCCGCGGACGATGTCATCGAGGTTGATCACGGACTCGAGTGGCTTGCCCTTGAGCTTCGGAATCGAGATTTCGCCGGCCAATACAACCACGTTGGATTTCACCAAGGTTTCGCAGGCGACCCGGCTGTTTTTGTCCACCGCCAAACAAGCATCCAGGATGCTGTCAGAGATGAAGTCCGATACTTTGTCCGGATGGCCTTCGCCAACCGATTCAGAGGAGAAAACGAATGAATTTGCCATAGATCAGCGAAGGAAAACAGACCCTGAAACGGAAAATCGCAAGTGTTATATCAACATATTTGAATTTAATGATATGAACAGAATTGATCACTGCTGCGGTCAATTTTTAAACTCGCCCGGGCAATTCATTCTGCACTTTCTAGAGAAATCCCAGCTGGGGTTAGTCCCCTATCAACACTCCTGCCATGCCCGACTCAGATATCCTCGATTCCGAAGCCATCGATAACCTCCGCGCCTTGGGCGACGAAATGGAGGACGACACCTTTCTCAAGGAGGTCATTGAAATCTACCTTGATGATACCCCCAAGCGGCTCGCCGAAATCGACGAATGCCTCGCCGCCGGTGATTCCGCCAAATTGAACCGAGCCGCCCACTCCATCAAAGGCTCGTCAGCCAACCTCGGCGCTACCCAAGTCATCGAAGTCGCCCGCCGCATTGAGGAGAAATCCAAGGAGTCCCTCGACAACCTCGAAGCTGACATCGCGCAGTTGAAGGCGAATTTCGATCAGGTGAAAACGGCTCTGGCCGCGATCTAGCAAGATCAGACTCGGGGATCTCCCCGCGTCACCTCGCGGGCAGCTTTGAACGCTTGCCAGCAATTCTGGCCGATAAAGAGCACCAGAATACCCAACCAGATACTGCCCCAACTGAGGGCCAGGAACACCAATCCTGCACATCCCACCAGGCCCAGGCCACTGGCAAAGAGCAGGCTCTTCACCGGACCCAGTTTGAACCAGAGGACGGATCGCAGGATTTGTCCGCCATCGAGCGGGTAAATGGGCAGGACGTT
>CAKZMS010000590.1 GCA_937128785.1 uncultured Opitutaceae bacterium
GGCGTCGAATTGCACGGTGATGGCGCCGGCACCAGCGCGGATGGCGCGGCGTTGGTTGGCAAAGTCTCGATTCAGACCATAGGCGATCGGCGGTAGCCACTGTTCACCGGAAACGGCATCGGGCGGACTGAGTTCGGCCACGCGTTTCAGGTAGGCTTCCGGGTTGAGATCGCGGGCGAACTCCACCTCCGCGAGCTCCAGCAAGATATCCGGACCGACTGCTTCCTGCCGCTCAATCCATGCCGTGAGCGTTTCAGTCGCCGCGAGGTAGCTATGCGTAAGTCGCGCGGACTCGTAGGCGGCCCAAAGGGCTTCGTCGGTGAGGGGTTCGGGTTCCGAAGGCGGTTCCGGAGCCACCTTTTCCGGTTCGGCGCCTGCTGGCCCGTCGGCGAGCACCGGATTATCCTCCGGAGCCGTCGGCTGGACATTGTCGTAGGTCGGCGTGGAGAACATGATGAATCCCAATGCGCCCAGCAGAAGAACGGCGACGCCGATCAGGGAAGGGAGCAGCCATTTCGGTCGCGGCTTACCTTCCGGTAATACGCTGGTCGGCACCTTCGATTTCTTCTTCATCGAAAACGGTGGACGGGAAAGCCCTGGCGGAATGGGAGGGAAATAAACGGGGCCGCGGGGAATCGTCAGCAGCCGGACCACCTCTTCGACCAGATCAGCTGATGTCTCACCGTCGGGTTGACTGACCCAATGGACGCCGCCGAAAGCCTCGGGCACTTCGATGCCATACTCCTCAGTCTCGTCGATAATGATGGGCAGCAGGAACGGGACCCCGCGGGGCAGGGTGTCCATGTAATCGGCGGCAATCTCCCACTCGTTACGAAAGTTGGCTGACCGGTGGGACTCGGCGTTCTTGGAAATGATGGCGAGGAACAGGGCGCTGTTCTCAATTTCACTCTTCAGGTCGTCAGTCTTCGTATCCTCGACCCGCGCCTCGATACCCGACTCCCGCAATGCGTCCGCGACGCGTTGCGCGGCGGCACGATCTTCGGGGGCGTAGGAGTTGAAGATGGGTTTATCGGAAGGCATTTACTCGGGAGAACTCTTCTACCGGAATCATTCTCAAAAAAAATGTAAACCGGACCAACCCCGAATTGGTTGAAAATTTACGTAGCTCACAGATGGGGCGATTCGCGGTTCTACGCCTCGGCATTGCGGTCAAGTGGCATCAGGCTTTTGGCTTTTCGGGCGGGGTGTGCATCATCTCTTCAAACGAGAGGCCTGAGAGTCGCTTGATCCCGCTGATCAACCGCCACAACGCGAAGATCGTGATGATCATGGTCGGGACCACGATAACCGGCCAACTGAGCGCGTTCATTTTGCCCAGCTCGGCGTTGAACTCCGGCGAACCGGTCGGGCTTTTTAGCAGCCAGCGCGCGAGGACAAAATTGAGCACGGCGCTGACCGTGAAGGATGCAACCAACCAATACGTCGAGTTGCTGAGCAGGCGGTTGAAGTTGTTCCGGTTATCCCGCTCATCCAGCGCAGCTTCGATTTTAACGGTGTCAAATGCCTGATCATTGAACAGAAACTGACGCACCAACGGCCGCGAAGTATACATCGATCCCCACACGGCGAGACCGATGATCGACGGCACGGCAGCCTCTTTCACGGCGAACCAAAAATTGTCTACCTGCATCAAACCGAGCCCGCCGGTCAGTAGCACACTGGCGAAGCCGATGATCGAGATGAAGTTGGCCTGCTTGCGCTGCACAAAGTCCCAGATGCCGTAGCTGACCGGGAAGAGGAGAGCGATGATCAGCCCCCACACGGGTCCGAGGAGCTCCGGCGTGCTGGCTTTGGCCAGAATCAACGACGGGATCGCGATATTAAAAGCGAGGTTGAGCAGCAGGTTTTCGCGCTTGGCGGGCGGAGGCATAGGCAGCGATCAAGGGGGCTTTCTGGAATTCTGGGAAGCAGGAACCGTAATATTCAGGTCTGGGGCCTCCAATTCTTCGTGCTTTCCTGATTTCCTGAGATCCAAATATCAACTCTACTCATCATCACATGATTCTCCTTGGACTGAACATCGACCATTGCGCCACGGTGCGCCAAGCCCGCTACCGGGCCGTTGCGCCCGGGGCTGAACCCGCTGTGGAGCCGGATCCGGTCGCCCTCGCGGTGCAGGCCGAAAAAGCCGGTGCCGACGGCATCACCATCCACTTACGCGAGGATCGACGCCACATCATCGATGCCGATGTGGCGCGCGTGCGCGCCGAGATCGGCACCCGCATGAATCTTGAGATGGCCTGCACCGCTGAAATGACCGCTGTCGCCAAAAAGCTGAAACCGGACTCCGTTTGTCTCGTGCCCGAAAACCGTGCCGAAGTGACGACCGAGGGCGGTCTCGATGTGGTGGGGCAACGTGATCGCGTCGCTGGCATCATCGACGCCATGGGTGAGATTGGCGTGAAGGTGAGTCTGTTCATCGATCCGGACGAACCGCAGATCGCGATGGCCGCCGAGTTGGGCGCTCCTTGGGTGGAGCTCCACACCGGCTCCTGGGCCAACGCCTACTACACCGATCGTCGCGCGGAAGAGTTTGCCCGTTTGGTGCGCGGGGCTGAGCAAGCCCACGCGGCTGGACTCGTGGTCAACGCCGGCCACGGCATCAACTACGAGAACGTTGCCGAGATCCGCGGGTTGCCCCACCTCCACGAGTGCAACATCGGCCACAGCATCATCAGCCGCGCGCTCTTCAGCGGCTTCTAAT
>CAKZMS010000591.1 GCA_937128785.1 uncultured Opitutaceae bacterium
GCTCATGGCGTTACCCATCTTCTGGTGGATCCTGCGCAATGTGCCGCGGATCGTGGGTGAGGAGCTTGGAGCTGAAGCCAACGAGGAGGTGAGTCTCAAGGCCACGCTGCGAACGGTGCTGGGGTCACGCTATGTGACGATCCTCACCCTGGTGATTTTCATGGTGTCGTTGGTGGCTACCCTTTGCGAATTTCGCTACTACACCATCTTCGAAGAACACTATCCCGATGAGAAGGCATTGGCCGGACTTTTCGGCCAACTCTACGCGGGCGTGAATGTTTTCAATCTGCTGGTCACCTTGTTCCTGTTCCGGTTCATGGTGCGTTGGATCGGTGTGCGTAATGTGGCGCTCATCCAACCGGTGGTGTTTCTGGCGGTATTCGGTTTCCTGTTACTAAACGGCGGATTCGCGGCGGCACTCTTTGGTTTCGTCGCCTTCCAGGGCGTTATGACGTCGATCGAATACAACAACCAGAATCTGTTGTTCAATGTTCTGCCCGAGCAGGGCAAGGAGTCGACCCGCACGTTCATCGAAGGGATATGTGATCCGGCGGCCACGGCCTGTGCCGGTATCTTCCTCTTGGGCGCCCAGCACATTTTTTCCGACACCGGGTTGTCGGGGGTAGGCTTCGGGGCGGCTCTGATCTGTTTGATTCTGGTATTGTTACTGAGACTGGAGTTTGTGAAGTCCATGACCGCCAACGTGCGGCGCAGTTGGTTGGATTTCAGCCGTCCGAAGCTGGCGACCTCGTTTGTGCGCCCGACAGATCTAGAGTTTCTGCGCCGTCGCGCCGATGATGCCTCGGCGCCGGAGCGGGAGCGACTGGCCGCCATGGAGCGGCTCTGGCACCTTGATCCGGTGGAAACGGTAGTCCGGCTATTGGATTTCTTTCCGCAGATTACGGCGGATCTGCATCCGGAGGCCGTCGACCTGCTGGATCGTATTTTGCTGACCGACAATCCGAAGGTAATCGATCGCTGCCTGACCTGGGCGGAGACTTACGGGGCCGACTGCGATCCGCTGGTATTGGAGTATTTCGGCCGGCAGCGATTGGTGCCGGTGGAAATCGGGCGGGCCAAGGTGCGTTCCGCCGACCCGCGGGATCGCTGCGCGGGCGCGGTTGTGCTGTGGGAAAGCGGTCGGGTGGCGGATGTTCAAACCGCGCTCCAAGTGATCGATGATCTGTTGGAGGGAGATGCCGCCGAGGCGGAAGCTGGCTGGCATGCGTTGAGTATGATTGGGGAGATTCGATTCATTCCCCGACTCCTGCCGAATTTGCGCAGCCCCGACCCGGTATTGCGACTCCGGGCCCTCCACGCGCTGCAACCGTTGATGGGTCCGGATACCTCCGGCGTGCAGCGGGATTTACTCGAAGTGATGACGGGCAACAAACGGTTGGAAGAACGCCTCTTGGTTATTGAAGCCCTCAAGCGGATCGGGGATTCGGCAGTCATCGAGCCGTTGTTGCGGCTTACCAGCGACACCGTCCCCCACGAACGTCGGAGTCTGGAGCATCTGGTGGCCAGTTTTGGCCCCCGGGGAGTGCCGGCGGCGGTCAAGGTTTTGCGCGGTACGCAATAGCCGTTGGCTTCGCGTTCGAGCGCCGCCAAGGCCCTGGCCCGCGTGGCGATGTCACAACTTGAGCAGATGGTGCCCGAGCTGATTGAAGATATCGTGCGTCGCGCCTACGTGGTGGTGGCCTACCGACATGTCCTGAAGTTGAACGCCGACCGGGGGCCCGGGACCAAAGCGCTGGGATTGGTTTACCAGGACCTGCCGCGGCTCATGCTCGAGCTCGTGTTGGAGTTGCTGAGCGTGATTGGTCGACTCTCCAGTTACGAGTCGGTGCTGGCTGCCCTGCGCACCGAAAATGGCAGGGAACGCGGGTATGCGTTGGAGAGCATCGAACAGGCTTGTGGGCGGCGACTGTTTGATCGCTTGCTCCCCATTTTGGATGAACGGCCCGACGCGGAAATTCTGGCGATGGGCAAGAAATTGGGGGTCGATCCCGGTATCGAAGTGGAGGCGGTGGTCGAGCGCTCGCTGAGCTCGGCATTTGCCATGGAGGCATCGGCGGCTCTGCAGGCGAAGGTGGAAGCCAATCCGGAGTGTGTGCAGGAGATTTGTCTCAATTCTTTGGTGGCTCAGCCCCACCCGATGGTGCGGATGACCGCCCGGGCCTTGATGCGGCGATCGGACCCGAACCTGCCGCACGAATCCACCGTCGTCGAGCGGGTGTATGAATTGGTTCAGCATGTCTTTTTTCGAAACTGGGGTGTGCGCTCCCTGGAGGCGGTGGCCGAACAGCTCGAAGAACAGTGGCATGAGGAGGGCGAAGTGGTGGTCAGCATGGGGCTCAAGATGGATCGATTCGGTGTCGCGATTGAGGGTCGCTTTGAATTGGAGGATACGCAGGAAACCGTGTCCTTACCGTCGCCCGCCAATTTTGGCCGCGAGTCACTGGGGGAAGGCCGATTGAATCAGCGGCGCTCTATTGTGGTCACCGAGCGTGCCCGGATATTATGGATGCCCGCCAGTGCGCTCCGTTCCTGTTTACAAGCCCAACCTCGTCTCGCGATTGACCTACTGGTCTGGAAACTCGCCCAACCGTGAAACGACTTTCCTCACAGTTTAAAACCCGCACGTGGCTGCAGCTGGGCCTGCTGCCAGCGCTCACCGGCGTGGCCCTTTGGATTGGCTGGGGCCTCTATGGTGATTTGCGCCGGATCATTCTGGAAGGATTTGATCGAAAGTTGACGGCGCCGAGTGTGGTCACGGCCGCTTTCATTGATGTGGAGGAGCATCAGTGGTTGGCCGAGCGAAGGAATGTGCGCGGCTTGGCCTATGGGCCGGAGGAAGATG
>CAKZMS010000592.1 GCA_937128785.1 uncultured Opitutaceae bacterium
TCATAAGCCTTTGGTCGGCGGTTCAAATCCGCCCTCTGGCACCAACTATTCAAATTGAATAGTTGCCTCGGCGAAGCCCAACGGGCGAAGACGGGCTTTTGCCAGACCCCGCGAACCGAACGGCCCCGGCCTTGCAATTGCTAATCAGGCACAGCACGTGCTGGCATGGATCCATGCGCCGCTTCCTTCTGCTCGTCATTGTCACTGTTTGGACCTGCACTGCGTCCATGATCGCTGAAAGTGAATCTGATTCCCCGCTCGAGGTCATTCAGATCGAAGAACAATCCTGGCATGAAGCCGACGACCGGGCGGTCGCGCGTGAGATCGCTTCACCCCGGAACTCCCGGGCTGAGAAACTCAGCATTGCCGACATCATTATCCCCGCCGGCGTCAAGGTCCGCCCACACTACCATGAGGTCATTGAAGAGATTTACTACGTGACTGGCAGTTCCGGGCTAATGCACGTCGACGGTAAGGAACGCCAGATCGGCGTAGGTGATGCCGTGGTCATTAAACCCGGCGAGCGCCACTTCGTGCACAACACTACCACCGAGGAACTTCGGCTCATCGTCACCTGCACGCCCGCTTGGACACCCGACTGCCTGATTTTCGACTAATCATCCGGACCACCGAAATAAGAGGGGCCTTTATTCCGATATCTCGTCCTCATGGCTAAACAACTGATCGCGGATCACGCGCATGCGCACGTCTGCTCCTGGACGGAAAGGCGGCAAAAACACCAACAGCACGCGCTCACTCTCCCCTACTCGGATTGATTGATCAAAGATCGCGGTAGGCGTGCCGTTGCGATCGTAAGCCGCGCCGATGCTCACACTCGATCCGACGCGTTCGGCTGCCAGCATGGGTTGAGTTGGAGTTGATACAAACGAACGCTCCCCGATGCGCCCCTCCACGCGTTGGTCGCTTAGATTGACAACTTTTATGTGCCGGGCCGGAAAGGCCGCCTCGGTATCATCCAACAAGCTGACGACCAAGCCGCTCTCCTTGGCTGGATCAGGCCGCAACAACAGCAGCGCCCGTGGCGGAATCACCGAGTTTGAGAATGCTCCAAGCATGCGCACCGGTCGCACCCCTTCCCCTTCGGCGGCCGGAGCTGTCTCCACGATACGCAGAGGCATGGGACCTTCGTAGGTGTAGAGGTCACTTCGCCCCTGCGATGAAACCCGCATGGGGATGATTTCGAAGTCGGCCGAACTGGGGCGGCGGTTACTGCGGGCCTCCGCCTTCAGCTGCGCAAAGCCG
>CAKZMS010000593.1 GCA_937128785.1 uncultured Opitutaceae bacterium
GTGATTGTAGGTTTCCCGGGCGAAACAGAGGAGGATTTCCTAGAAACCTACCGTTTCCTCAACGAGCTGGACATCTCCTACCTGCATGTCTTTACTTACAGTGAGCGGCCCAATACACCGGCTTATGAGCGGACTGATCACGTAGAGATGGAAGAGCGCCGCCGGCGAAATAAGATGCTGACCATCCTCAGCGAGAAAAAGCGCCGCCATTTTTATGCACAGTTTGAGGGCGGGATAAGGGAGGTCCTTTTTGAGCAAAGCAAGGAGGAGGGCCGGATGTCGGGCTACACTGACAACTATCTCAAAGTAGATCTGCCCCTTCAGCCAGAATTGATCAACCGCCTTGGCGCTGTACATCTGGGCCAGCCACTGCCCAATGGGAGCATGAGCGCAGTACTGGCAGCACATCTCTCCGCAAGCTAGTACCGCTTGGCTTTTGTGGGCAACCACTGGCTTTCAGAAGCTGTCTCCTTTACCGTAACCCTGTTCAATACACCGTTGTATGTACCCAGACCTATCTTACTTTTTTCATGACTTGCTGGGCACCCCGGCCGACATAGAGGCAGTCGCGCTTGGCCAGCGGGTAAGAGGTGCCGTCCACGATGATGGTTCCCGGTCCGCCGATGTTGATGATGCCCGCCTCGCGACGGTCAAAGAAATAGTCCGTGCGCAGCTCCTCGAGCCCGACCAATTCGATCGGTGTGTCCACGGGTTGGATACCTCCGATGATGGCGCGATCAAGGTCAGTGGCCTGCAGCACCATCGCGTCTGGCCGAAAGACTTCCTCAACAAGGAACGCCTCGCGGAGACGCGTGGTATTAAATGTGCGGTATTCCGACCGCCCGGGGGCAAAGATATAGTTCAACCTCATGGGAAAAAAGGAGTTCAGTCTGACACCGCAGGGGACACGAAGTCGGCCCTCATCGGATTAAACACATCGATCAGCACTGATGGCTCCAGCGCTTTGACGCCGTGTTCCAAATCCGGGCGGGCGAGGAAAAAATCTCCCCGCTGCAATGTCTCGGTCGTGCCATCAATCGTCACTTCCAGACTACCGGATTCGACAAACGAAATCTGGGTATGCGGATGGTGGTGCAGTGCCCCGACGGCCCCTGTCTCAAACTTCACGCAAACCGCCATCAGCGATTCAGAATAAGGGCCAATCTTGCGACTGACACCGGGATCAACCGACTCCCATTCCAGAGAGTCCATGTGGGCAAATGCTTGGTTTTTCATTGCTTTGAAGAAAGTGATTTCAGGAGACCGACGACGGAGCCGGACTCAATTCGAGCCGCCTTGCTTCGCCAGAATCAGTCGGGCCAGGCGGTGATGATAAAATTTGCGATCGTATCTGGCATCGATCTCTTTGAGCCACGCGGTATCGACCGCCGCAGCGAGACCAAGCACATCGATCGCCTCGAGGATCGTGCGGAGAACCTCATCTTGTTCATAGCGATAGAGGTCGGTCAGCAATACCTCCCGGGCGGCTTCAGCATCCCCGATTTGATGCATGAGCGTAGCCGCCATAATGCGATTTGCCACCGACTCATCTCGCTCGAAAACGCGGAGTTGATCGGCGACTTCTTCACCGACTAAATCCACGTTTCGCAGCCCCACGGCGCTCCAATAACGGATCAAAGGATTCTGATCACGCAGACCCTCCAGCAGGGATTGATTGCCGATCTCGCTCAGCGCAACCGCAACCGCGTAGTCAATGACTTCATGATACTTCAGACCGGAATCTCGGACCGCCTCATGCATGGTCGGTTGGGAAAACTCGTGAAACATCGCCTCAGGGACAAATCCCAGGTCGTTGATCTGCTTGAGCTCCGCTACCAGCGCTCCGCGTAGCTCTTTCTTTCGCTCCGCAAATCCCGAGTCCGCGGCCAGATTCTCGACCTCCCAAGGGTCCTCATCGGTGTGAAACAGGAGTTCGCCCGGAAAGGCTCCCTCGAAGTAATTCGGCAAAGACGGATCAAGTTCACCCGCCTCCGCCAGATCCTTCCAACGCTGCCAACTGCGCATGGTGTAGGGAAATTCAATATCCAGCCGACCAGGCGCCTGGGGCACGAAATTGAGCATGTAACGATACGCTCCGTCGGTGATGGCCCGGCGCATTTTTTGGCGCTCATCGAACCTGTCGCCATAGAGCAGAGCGTATTGATGATTTGGAGGAGTAACGCCCTCCCCCAACAAAGGCTGTCCCTGCAGGTGGTCGGGTAGTTCAATCCCCGCCAGTTTGAGTAGAGTGGGAACGAGATCGACGAACGAAACCGGCTCCTCGACCACGGATCCCGGCGCATAGGGCGAAAGGTGCTGCCACTTTTCCGGCACGTAGATAATGAAGGGCACCCGGGTTCCGGTATCGTAAAGCCAACGCTTGCTGCGCGGTGTCACGCCTCCGTGATCTGCGTAGTAAACAACGATGGTATCTTCGGCGAGCCCCTCCGCCTCCAGTTCGTCCAGCACCGTCCCAGCCTGCGAATCCATCAAGGTGATGTAGTCATGATAGATCGCGATATCTTCGCGAAAAATTGGTTCATCCGGGAGAAAATCGGGCAGATCGATATCAGCCAAGGCCACCCGTGGAACCGGTGGGATACGTCCGTCCGAGCGGTAGTCGGCGATGTTTTCCGGAAAGAGTCGGCTCTCGTGTGTCGGACGTAAATTGAACACCGAAAAGAACGGCTGGCCCGGAGACCGATTGCGGTAGTGCGCTCCTTCCTGAAAAGAAAACCACACCGTCTGATCCCAGATCTCCACGAAATCCAGATCGAAGTAGTAAACCATCTTGCCGATATTCGTGCAGTGGTAACCCGCCTCACGCAGGTAAGTCGCGTAGGGAGTGAAACTGGCGGGTATCGGATAGCGGCTCCGCATGTGGTGGGTGCCTTGGGACGGCGCATGCACTCCGGTCAATATCGTGCTGCGGGCCACGGCACAGACGGGAGCATTGGAGTAGGCGTGATTGAAACGCACCCCTTCGGCGGCGAGCTTGTGCGACCGAGGGGTATGGGCATTGGGGTTCCCATAGGCGCCGATGTAGGTGTGGCTGTTATCCTCCGAAGTAAGCCAAAGGATGTTGGGCCGATCCGCCGCGCTGGCGAGCACGACGGCGGTCAACCCGATGAGCATCTGCATCAAAGTTCTCATCAAAAAGGAGACGAGGTTTAAGGCCATTCCGAGACGTCAAAATCAGCCTCGGAGAGAGGCCGACTATCCATAGTCGCCAACGGCATTTGAAAAGCCCCGGGAGTTGTTTGCTCCCGTCGGACGGTTCCAAAAATATCGGTTTCAACAATCTTCTGTAGCGAAAATTCAACCGTTCGTTTGGCTAACTCTCCCGACGGCAAAAATACCTCGGCTTCACGCTGGACCATGGCGATGTCCATGAACTCCACGCCCGCCAGATCGAAGTCCCCGGCAATCGCAGTGGAGACCACATTGTCGCGCCAGGTCCAATTGACCGGCGCATCGCCTTGCACCCATACCATGAACGGCTCGACTTCGCTGACCGACTGATCGGCCGCATCGCGGTAGAATACGTTGCCGACAATTGCACAGTACCGCGGTGTAGGCCCTTGGAGAGGTTCCGGATGGTGGAGGCCGATCAAAAACGAAGCGCGGCCGTGCAC
>CAKZMS010000594.1 GCA_937128785.1 uncultured Opitutaceae bacterium
TATAGCTATCGATTCTGAAGCGCTGAACCTCGGCTAATAGATCATCTCACTTGAGCAGATTATCTTGATTTTATATGAGTATATGATCATTTACTTGATTTAGCTTAACTCCTCTTCGCCATGAAAAAACTCCTCATCCTCGGTGCCGGCACAGCGGGCACCATTATGGCCAACAAAATGGCGTCTCACCTGGACTTGGACAAGTGGCAGATCACCGTGGTCGATCGCGACGGCGAGCATCACTATCAGCCCGGATACCTGTTCGTTCCCTTCGGCATCTACACGGCCCGAGACATCGTCAAACCGCGCCGGGACTACCTGCCGCGCGGTGTGGACGTGGTCTTCTCCGGCATCGAAGTCATCGATCCGGAAAAGAACCAAGTAAAGCTGACGAGCGGACAGGTATTAGGATACGACTATCTGGTCATCGCCACCGGCGCCCATACCGATCCCAGCGAATTGGAAGGACTTTCCGGCGACGGTTGGCGGCGGAACATCTTCGACTTCTACACGCTCGATGGGGCAGTGGCGTTATCCCGCCATCTACGCAATTGGGAAGGCGGTCGCCTGGTGATCAACATCGCGGAAATGCCCATCAAGTGCCCGGTGGCTCCTCTGGAGTTCGCGTTTCTCGCCGACTGGTGGCTTACGACCCAAGGTCTCCGCGACAAGGTGGAAATCGACTTCGTCACCCCGTTGCCCGGTGCCTTCACCAAACCCAAGGCATCCGAATTACTGGGCGACTTTCTCGATCGTAAGAACATCCACCTCACCCCCGATTTCAACGTGGGGTCCGTCGACGCTGAAGCGAACAAGATCGTCTCCTGGGATGACCGCGAGGTGCCCTATGACCTCTTGATCACTGTGCCGACGAACAAGGGTGATGAATCGATCGAGCGCTCCGGTTTCGGCGATGAACTTAACTTCATTCCGACCGACAAGCACACCCTGCGATCCAAGGTGAAGGATAACATTTTTGTGTTGGGTGACGCCACAGATCTTCCGTCCTCGAAGGCCGGATCCGTGGCTCACTTCCAAGCCGATATTCTCACCGAGAACTTACTGGCCGCGATCGACGAACGCCCGTTACCGGCGAAGTTCGATGGCCACGCCAACTGCTTCATTGAGTCGGGGTTCAACAAGGGCCTGTTGATCGATTTCAACTACGACACGGAACCTCTGCCCGGCAAATTCCCCCTCCCAGGAATCGGTCCCTTCTCCCTGTTGGAGGAGACGCGGGTTAATCACTACGGCAAGATGATGTTCCGATGGGTCTACTGGAACCTGCTCCTCCGCGGGGCGGAACTCCCCATCGAAGCCGAAATGTCCATGGCTGGCAAACGCCGCTAACTCCGTGACCACCATGAATGCCCCCGAAGCCACCGCCAATCCGCTCGACGCCCGACTGGACGCCCTCGATGCCAAGCTCGACCGCGTGCTGCTCGAAATCGACGAAGTGCGCCGCCTGCGGCGCGGCATGGAAGAGCTCCAGGATGACCTCACGCGTGTCGCTCGTGATCTGCTTGCAACCACCATCAACGAGCTGGAGGACGTCGCTCCCTTCGTGCGCACGGGCGATTTTACGGATCTACTCAAGCGCCTGCTGCGCAACACCAACACGTTGAATGAACTGCTGGTGCAGTTGGAGAGTGCGCGCGCCCTCGTTGAGGATGCTGCCCCGCTCGCCCGCCATTTGTTTCACGATGGTCTCGAACAACTCGATTCCCTCGAACGCCGGGGTTACTTCGACAAGGGCCGTGAACTTGCGCGGGCCTTGGACAACGTGGTCGCCGAGTTTTCCGTCGAGGAAGTCCGGCAACTGGCGGACAACGCGACCACCATTCTCCACACCGTCAAAAACCTCACCCAGCCCGACATGCTGGAAGCCGTCGACAACGCCGTGGAGATCTACGGGAAAATCGACTTCAACACCGTGGAGGAATACTCCCCATTCAAAGCCTTCCGCGAAATCAACAAACCCGAAATGCGTCGCGGTATTGGCTTCCTCATTGTTTTCCTGCGCAATCTCAGCGCTCACCAGATGCGGACCCATTGATCCGGTCACGTCTCGCCACAACCTCCAAACCCAAACCCACCTCAATCATGAGCACCCAAACCATCCTCGACCAAGAAATCTCCTTCGACGACGAAGGCTTTATGACCGACCACACCCAGTGGTCTCCCGAGCTCGCTGCCGAGCTGGCCAAAGCCAATGGCCTGGAGGAGCTGACCGACCGCCACTTCCTCGTGATCGACTTCATGCGCAAGACGTTCATTGAGACCGGCAGTGGGCCCACCATTCGTCGCCTCACCAAACAAAGTGGCGTGCCCACCAAGGAACTCTACGCCCTCTTCCCCGGCGCCCCGGCCAAGAAAGCGGCTCTGATCGCCGGCATCAAAAAGCCGGTGGGCTGCATTTGATCTTGGACCTTCAACCCACTTCCAATCATGAAATCGGAACCCATCAAAAAAGTCTCCATCGTGGTCTCCAAGGGATCACTCGACGGCATCTACCCGGGCCTCATCATGGCCAACGGCGCCCGCATGGAGGGCATGGAAGCCAACCTCTTTTTCACCTTCTTTGGCCTCTATGGCATCCTGAAAAAGTATCAGGATAAAATCCGCATCGCCACTGTAGGCAACCCCGCCATGCGCGTGCCCGATGCCAAGGGATTTCCCCTCCCCACGCTGTTAGGCGCGTTACCGGGCATGTCCGCCTTCGCCACCTCCATGATGATGAAGGAAATGGATAAGCTCGATATCCCGCCCGTCGGCGAGTTTATCGAAATGATCTCCGACGCCGGCGGGAAAATCTACGCCTGCAAGGCCACCGTTGACATGTTTCACCTCAGCCAGGAGGACTTCGTTCCGCAGATGGACAAGGTGCTGACGGTGGGAGATTTTTACGAGCTATCGGCTGGCGGAGAGATTATTTTTACCTAAAGTACCCTCTATGAAAACCAACGTTGGATCCCTCGATCGCACCGCTCGCGTCATCATTGGCCTGCTGATTTTGGCCGCCGGATATTACTTCAAAAATTGGTTCGGACTGATCGGAATTATCCCCCTCGGAACCGCCCTGATGGGCTGGTGCCCGGCCTACCTGCCGTTCGGTATCAGCACCTGCAAAAAGAAGTAAGTTACTTCGGGTTACCGCGGGGATAATCGAGCGTTCCACTTTCAATCCCCGCGGCAATTGATGGAAATGACCGACAAGGAGGCTGCCTTTTTCAGGCAGGCTCTCGAACGGTGCCGTCACTACCTCGAATATGGCGCGGGAGGCAGCACCCTGGCCGTCGTCGAGACCCCTTCAGTCATTCGCGCGACCACCGTGGAATCGGATGCTGAATTCTTCAAAACTCGCGTGCTTCCCCACACCCCGATCCAAAAGGCTTTGGCCGACAAACGGCTATTCGTCCACGCAGTGGACGTCGGCCAAACGGACGCCTGGGGCATGCCCCGGGATGCTTCGAAAAAAGCGCTTTGGCCCAACTACTCGGCCGCACCCTATCAAAACTCGGATTGTCATCCCGATCTCATCCTGGTCGACGGCCGCTTCCGCATCGCCTGCTGTCTGATGGCGGCATTGAACGCCCCTGATGCCACTGTTTTGGTGCACGACTACAACGCCCGGCCCACCTACCGAATCGTGGAGGACTTTTTTGAGATCGAGCGTCGCGTTGACTCGATCGCCCAACTGCGCCGGCGGCGAGCGGTCCCTGAGTCCAAGATTCAACCGGTATGGGAGCGGTATGCCGCATCCCCCGACGATGCTCCGGTCTCGCTGCGGGATCGGGCCAGAAGTCTGATCTGGCGCACACAGCATTGGTTGAACAAACGCCTCCCCTAGACCGGGATCCCGGTGCTGTTGAGCAATGTTTGGCGCACCTGCGATCTTCCCGGAGGCAGCTGGGTAAATGTCACTCCGGTCTCGCTATGCCAGAGGCGGGGCGCTAGCCGCAAAGCGTTCATGAAAGCCTTGCTTTTAGTCTGCTTGATTCTCGCCTCCGCGGGCTGTTCGACCAGCCCGTCGCCATCGACCCTTAGTCAGACCACCATGGATCGCGAAAGTCTGGCCGAGCGAAACTCTCGTATGCAGGGGTCTGCCGCAATTGATAGCAGAGCGAAATACTATGAGAAAAGTGGACTCTCACCCGACGACGCCCGCGCCGCCGCCGAAATCGAATATGCCAAGTCAGGTCGATAAGGGAAGCCCGCCAAGGACCTCATCCTGACGAGGGACTCTTTACTCCACGGCGGATTTGAATCCTGGCGGCAACCGGAATAGCCTCCGTTACTATGCAACTCGGACTAGACAGCTTCGTCGCCGTGAATCCCGACCCGCACACCGGCATCGCACCCACGCCGGTTGAACGGATGCGGGATCTACTGGAGGAGGTCACCACGGCCGATGAAGCGGGGCTCGATGCCTTTGGCATCGGCGAACATCACCGCCAGGAGTTTCTCGATTCCTCGCCCCACGTAATCCTCGCGGCCGCCGCGGCGCGCACTCAACAAATTCGGCTCACCAGCGCCGTGACCGTCCTCAGTGCGGCGGATCCCGTGCGGGTATTTCAGGATTTCGCCACCTTGGACCTGATCTCCAACGGTCGCGTCGAAATCGTCGCCGGTCGCGGGTCGTTTACCGAAGCCTTTCCGCTCTTTGGCCATCAACTGGAGGACTACGATAGTCTGTTCACCGAGAAGTTGGATCTGCTGCTCAAAATCCGCCAGCAGACCGAAGTGACCTGGGCGGGCAAGCACCGCCCCGCCCTTTCCGGTCAGAGCGTTTATCCCCGCCCCCTCCAGAGCGAACTACCTGTATGGGTGGGGGTGGGCGGCACGCCCAAGTCATTCGCCCGCGCCGGCACCCTGGGACTGCCCCTGATGGTAGCCATCATCGGCGGCGAACCGCATCGGTTCCGACCTTTGATCGACCATTACCGCGAAGCCGGCCAACGCGCCGGGCACGACCCGGCCAAACTCAAGGTGGGACTGCACATGCTGGGATACGTGGCCGACAGCAACGAACAAGCGGGAGATGAGTTCTTCCCCGGCTATGCCCGGGCCTTCACCCAAATCGGACGCGAGCGCGGCTGGCCACCGGTCACCCGAGCACACTTTGATGCGCTGGCCGGGCCCACGGGCGCGCTGATCGTGGGAGACGCCGCCCACGTGGTCGCCAAAATCGAGCGCATCGACGAAGCCCTGGGCGGCATCGATCGATTGAATTTTCAAATGAGTGTCGCGTCGCTCCCCCATCGCGAAACCCTGCACGCCATCCGACTGCTGGGAGCTCAGGTGGCGCCCCTGGTCCGAGGCAAATCGTGAACACGCGCGAAGGTCCCACCCCACCCAAACCCACCTGCACCCGCTGCGGTTTGCCGACCACAATTCACTGCGGCGATGTGGTGGTGTGTGAAGCGTGCTACGTGATCGCCGGCTCGTGTTGTGCTGAATTTGGCCTTGGAGAGCCAGACCGCTGAAATGCCCGGAGCGCGGCGCTTGCAGCCCGGAGTCTCCTGTTGCACGTTGCCCACGATGCGACTCCTCATCTGCTTCGCCCTGCTACTGTTCTCAGGCTCCGGACTTTCGGCTAAAGTCACCCTCAATGACCCCACTTCGCGAGCCGGGTTTATTTCGCTGCTGCTCATCAATGAAGCTCCGTTCCCCGGTGAACATTCCTATCTGAGTGTCAACGATACCAGGACCGGGATGCTTCAGATTCTCTGGGTGCTGCACAATCGCATCGAGCGCATCCCCCGGGGTTACCAGCAACGTCACATCGCGACCGTTTCGACCAACGACATCATCGATGTGATCACCGCGGGAGGCACGCGCGGTCAGGTCGATGGATTCTATCGCGACCCCCGGGGCATTCCCACCGCCGTGCCCCGCGTCCACGAACGGGTCGCCTACCTCACGCGTATCGGCAATACCGGCCCTCCCGGCAAATTCGCCGCCCTGCTCAACTACGCCAAGGAACTCGGTGAGGCCTACGCCAATGCCGGACCCGACGGGCCGGATATTTTCCGCGACCTCATGTGGGTGGACCGTATCCGCGCAACCGGTAGCGCCTTTTCCTGGATGACCGACGCGCCTCACTACAGCCCGGGCGGGAACTACCTGCGCATCCCCCCATCCAATCGCGGCGTCTTGGCCGGCAATCAATTCTTCACGCTCAGAGCTCCCCAATGAAAACCTCCCTCCTTTTTCTGGTCTCATTCCTGGCCGGCAGTCTCAACCTGCTGACCGCCCAGCCTGCCACCACCGCTCACAATCCGGACCATCCGGCGGAAACCCGCGAGAACCTGCTGGAAGTGGTCCATCACCTCTACCTTTGGTATTACGACCAATCGTTCTTTCCGCCCGGTGAGGAATTATCGGAGCTCAAGGTATATTTCCGCACCGTGGAGCGTACCTTGGACGCCGGGGACAACAGCGAGTTTGGGGAACTGTTTTTTCCCGCGATCCAGATGCTGGTCGAGCTGAAGCGTTCCAACTATCACATCGATGAAATCGACCACGCCGTGCGCGACGAGTTTTTCAAAATCCGTCGGGTGCAACGCGCTACCACCGCTCCCGTCTCCCTGGACGAATACCGCACCACCGTGGTCAACCGCGACGAATTGCGGGAGTGGTTCAGCACCAAGTCCCACGCGGCCCCGCCCTTGGCAGACGCTCTGCGCGAGCAACTGCGCGACACCCTGCTGAAACACCAGTTTGACCAGCAATGGGACGACACGGCGGTGCATATTTTCTACACCTCTCCCCTCTCCCCGGTTTCGAACGACATCTGGGTTCTCCATGAAAACACCAATCAACTGCTGCAGTTCTCTGCGGATATGGATGTAAGCGATCACGCGACCTGGGACAAACTGGACCTGCGCCTGAAGTTCCATCAGTTGGATCCCAACCTCATTTTGGTTCCCGACCGCGAACGGACCGAAGCGAACGAACTCAACAAAGACTTCATCGGTCGCGCCCTGTTCAACTGTGTCGTGTTGGGGAACCGCATTGAAGTGCTGCCGGAGGCGGTGCAGGCGTTTCTCGAGCGCGAACGCGCGCCGGCGTCCGAGTAGCGCAAAAATGCGTCCACCCCGAAGGGTGGACGCCACCAAGGATAGAGCGCCTAAACGGCGACTCAGAAGTCGTAACGCAGACCCACGGCGTAGAGCCACGGATCAAGGATCGCCGTGGTCAGCTTGGTGCCTCCGGCGGAGACGCCGGTATCGAGGGCGGCCCGTTTCACATCAACATTGAGGTGCCACCGGTCATTGATGCGGTAATCAAATCCCGCCTGGGCCGCGACCCCCACACTCGAACTGTCGAGATCGAGGGGCACACCCGCGACGGAGAGGTTGTCGTCAAAGATGAGGGTGAAGTTTACCCCGAGTCCGAAGTAGGGACGGAACGGTCCTTCGATCGCCGGAGCGTATTGGAGATACAGGGTCGGAGGCAGATGCTTGAATGATCCCAGGCGACCCACCCCGGCCAAATCAACCGTGTGGCTTTGGGGAATCGTGAGCACGAGCTCGGCCGAAAGGGTTTCATTAATCTGATAATCGATATCGATCTCCGGAATCCATTTGTCGCTGATGGAAATGGCGTTGGCGGGAAAATCGATGCCGAGGGCGGTGAAGGCCTTCGATTTATCGACGGTTTCCAGGTAGGTCGCGCGCAGCCGGACCGACCAGGGACTTTCCGCGCTGGCGAGGGAGGAGAAGAGCAGGCCGACCACGGCAATGCTCAGAATAAAGGAACGGAGGGTTTTCATAGGTTTGGGTTAGTTCTCGTCCCTCCTGATGAGGTCCGACGGGCGCACTCTAAGGGCTGAAACCTGCCCTGCCTCGTCAGGGTTTGGCATAGAGACCGCATTCCTTGTCGCGGGAGCGAACGGTCCTGGCCGGCGACCCGCCGCAAAAAAAAACGCCGCGTGAATCACGCGGCGTTTGAATCAAACTGGCAGCCGAGCGGCGGCGGCGGCTTACTTCAGATTCGTATCCAGAAACTGGAGCATCCGTTCAAACAGCGCGACGCGGGCATCGAGGCTGACCATCGAACCTTCGATGTTGTGAACCTCGTAGGGCACCCCGGCGGAAAGCAGATCATCGATCAACTCAGCTGATTCCTTACCTTCAAACGTCTGGTTATCGCGATCTTTGATGACCAGGACCGGATCCTCAATTTGGTCGACGCGGCGGCCCGAAGAGATGGCGTCATATTTCGCGGCCTCGGAGCCCGGATCGCCCAACAGCGTGAAGAGCAGACCGTAGGTGGAGTGGTTTTGGCGATTGGGTCCGATCTCGTTGGCGAGGCGTTGCCAGTCAAAAATGCCGGAAACCGTCACTCCGCAGCGATAGAGGTCAGGCTCTTCGACCAGTCCGGTTACCGCCAAATAACCGCCGAAACCGCCGCCGGAAATGCCGACTCGATCCGGATCAATCATGCCGGTCTTCAACACGGTGCGCGCGGCCTGCGTCACGTCATCGTGCATCATCATGACATCACCCTGATCCCGCGGAGTGAACATCCAGTCGTAACCAGTCGATCCGCGGTAGTTGGGCTGCAACACGGCAAATCCGCGACTGGCGAGGAGCTGCGCCTCCGGCTCGAAGCCCCATGAGGTCCGCGCGTAGGGGCCACCATGAGGCAGCACCACGAGGGGGGCGGGATTCTCCTTGGTGGTGCCTGCCGGCAACGTCACGAAGGCGTCGAGCTCATGACCGTCTGAAGTGGTGTATTTGAGAATGCTGGTCGGGCTTAGCCGGGCATTGGGCAGCCACGGACGCTCGCTGGAAAGCACGTCCAGTTTCTTGGCCTGCACGTCGAGCGTGAAGTAGGTGACCGGATCACGGTCCGAAGTGACGGCGAGCAACATGACATTGGCATCGGTGCTCAAATCGACGAGACGGACCACCCGGCCGGGGAAGTAGTTGTTCAGGCTCTGCTGCAATTCGCGGTAGCCTTCATCAAACCACTGGGTGGTCGGACCGGTGCGATCGTAGTAAACCCCCACGATTGCATTGCTGCCGGGATCGCGAAACACCGTGCCGTGGAAATCATATTTTGCATCCTGCAACAAGACATCGCCCAACTCGCCGGTGAGCGCATTGACCATCTGCAGGACATTGGGTTGGCGTTCGGGATGGCGAATCGCCATCAGCACCTCGCCGGGCTGCTGCCCCACATCGACCAGACGGGCGCTGTCAAAACCGAGGGGCGAACGAAACCACTCCTTGCCGTCCCACACATTGAGCACGATTTCGTTATCGATCGCCGTATAGGCGTAACCCAGACCGCCCACACCGTTGGGCAGGTATCCCAGTTGGGTGCCTTCGGGCAGCGGGACCACGCTTAAAATGGACTCGGAGTGACGTTCGGTGATCGCCACCAGACCCGCCTCTTCATTTTCGGGATCAACTTCAATGAAGCCGCCGAGATTGTTGCCGGCATCCATCTCCACCACGGCGGGACCGCCTTCGGAGCTCCCTACCGAAACCCAAACCAGGGGTTTCAGGGGATCATCCGGCGGGACCACAACGATCCGCGCCGAGCCATACTGATAGAGCGGGTAAGCGCTCCCCGGATCGGCGATCTCGGCCACCATGAGACCAACGTCGGATCCAAAATTATTCACCAAGTTGTAGGCGATATGCGTGTCTCCCAACCAGCGAAACTCGTCGACCATGGCGGCATCACCGGCTCCGAGGAAAAAATCCTCTCCCGTGCTCAACTCCCGGATCAACAACTGATAGGAAGGTCCACCCGCGGAATACAGGGCGGCTACATGCGTGCCGGAGTCGTTAAGCTGGGCACCGCGCAGCAGCGGAGTGCGCATGAAGGCTTCCACGGGAATCGGACCAGCCGGAACCTCCGGAGCCACGACCTCCGGGGTCTCCGGGGTGGCGGCCGGGGCGGTCTCACCACCGGGAGGGGGGAAAGATACCGTGGGGGCTTCCTCTTCTTGGGCAGCCCCGGAGACGGCAATAGCCAGGGCGCCCAGCGCCACCAAGGAACGAAGTAAAAATCGAGTGTGTGTCATGATGCAGATTCGAGGTCGGAGAACACCCATCCGGGGGGCGGACAGGCCAGATCGTCGAGGGTAAAAGGACGACCGAAACAAACCCCGGGTTCCACCGCACGCCGAAATTTCAGCTTCTTTTGGGTAGGCTGAGCCCCGGTTTGGCCAGGTAACTACAGGTTTTTAGCCAGAAACTCCTCGATCTTGGCCATAACTTCCATGCGATTCTCCAGGTCAAACTCACCCCACCCTTCGCGTTCCGTGAAAATCGAATCGTGAGGAACATTGGCCTTTTTGAGGGCACTGATCAGGCGGCGCGACTCCAGACGATGCAGGGAGGGATTGTCGCGACCTTGGGTGACCAGCATGGGAGCCTTCATTTGGTCGACAAAGTTGATGGGGCTGATGCGTCGGAACTTGTCCCGGTTCTTCCCGGGCTCTCCCAGCTTGTAGTTGAGGCGGCGCTCGAAGGCGTCGTCGATGGCCGCGTCGTGGTTGGTGGTCAGGACCACGACCCCC
>CAKZMS010000595.1 GCA_937128785.1 uncultured Opitutaceae bacterium
GTCATGTTTTCCCAGGATGTGAAACGGAAAGCGCGACTCGCGCAATGCCTTCACGCGCTCTGGACTGAACGTCTCGTCAGGCTCCGTGGCGACGGACTCTTCTTCCTTGACCTTCGCATCAAGCCCTTCCTCTTCGACTTCGTCCGCGAAGGTCACCGCGTCGAGCATCGAGTCGACGTCTTCGACGGCTTCCTCGGCATCGCGAATCTCGATCGACTCCACTCGCTCAGCAATTTGCCGCAGCACGGTGCGCAGCAACAGGCGGGCGTGGGTGGCTCCAATGCAGAGATGCGGCCCGAAACCAAAGGCCACATGCGGGTTGGGCTTTCGATCGAGTTTTACCGTGGTCGGATCCGGGAAGACGTCTTCGTCAAAATTGGCCGCGGCCCAACCGAGTGAGATCCGGTGGTCGGGCTCGATGGTTTGGCCGGCAATCTCCGTGGTGGCGGGGCAAACCCGCCCCAGGTGGGTGATCGGACTGAGGATACGAAACAGCTCCTCACTGGCGCTGACGATGTGCTTAGGTCCCTGCCGAAGGTAGTCGAGCTGGCCAGGCTTTTGGGCGAAGATATCAAACGCGCCGGTGATCGAATGAATGACCGTGTCACGCCCTCCTGCAAACGTCAGATTCGCGAAACCCATGGCTTCAGCCCGGGTCAGTGTGCGGCCTTCGAAATTCATCGTGACGAGGGCACTGAAAAAGTCGTCACCGGGATCGGCCTCTGCCTGATCGAGGCGTTGTCGGAGATAGGTATCGAGCACCTTCCCCTTCGTGCCCTTGTCGTCGCCGTCGTAGAAAACGTGGATGCCCCAGCTGATCCACGTTTTGGATTCCTCCTCATCGACATTGAGCAAGTAGGTCAGGGCTGTGGACTGCAGCGGGAGGGCGAAATCGTTGACGATCTCAGTGGAATCACGCGCGAAAGCCTCATCAAATAATCGGGTGACCAACGCTTCGACTTTGGCGATGACTTCGGGCGATTTGGCGCGGCGGAAAAACGGCTCCACTGCAGCCCGATACTTCGTGTGTTCCGGCGGGTTGGTTTCAATCGGGAGCTGCCGCATCGGGCGTAACTCCTCCTCGGATGGAACGGGCACCCGAAAAGGAGCGTCAGAGCTAAAGGTCTCCCAGTCTTTGGCGGCTCGGCGCACGTCGGCGTGACGCAACAGCATGGGAATGTCCTCGGTACCGAAGCGGTTGACGAGAGTGCCCTCCTTGTCACGGGCGTTTTTAAACGGGTCGGAAAAAGGACAGGGCATGGCGGCAGTGGGATTAGCGGGGAAGATTCAGCAGCCAGGAATGGCAGCGCTGCATCCAGCCTTGGATGGCGGCGGGTTCGGGACGCAAACCGAATCCGTGTCCACCTTCTGAATACACATGGATTTCCGGGACGATCCCGTGGGCGCGCAGCGCCTCGGCGTAAACGAAACTGTTTTCCACTGGCACGCTGAGATCGTCCTGTGCGTGGATCAGAATCGCGGGCGGGGTGTTGGCCGTGGCCTGAAGCTCACTGGAGTAGTGTCGAACGAGGTCGTCCGAGGGATCGGTGCCGATCAGGTTGCGACGGGATCCACGGTGACGAAAGGGCTCCGTGAAACTGATCACGGGATACACGAGGATCGAAAAGTCCGGGCGACTGGAATGTAAGTTTACGGGATCGGAGGCACCCGGATCACCGACATCGGTGTGGACGGAAGCGGTCGCGGCGAGATGGCCCCCGGCGGAGAATCCCATGATGCCCACGCGGTCGGGGTTGATATTCCAAGCGGCGGCGTGATGGCGGGCGAGCCGCAGCGCGCGCTGGGCATCCAGCAACGGGCTCAGCTGGGGTTCGATCTGGGCCTCCGAAGTAGGGAGTCGATATTTCAGCACGAGTCCGGCTACGCCGCGCTGGGCCCACCATTGAGCGATTTCGGTGCCCTCGTGCTCGTAGGCGAGAATCGCATAGCCGCCTCCCGGGCAGATCACGACCGCGTCGCCGGTGGCGATCGCCGGATCGGGGAGGAAGACCTCCAGCGTGGGGGTTTGGACCTTGCTGATGCGCAGGATGTTGGTGCGTTGGCGGATCTCCTTTTCGCCCACATCCCGATAGTTGGGAATCGCTCCTTCGGGATACAGCGGCAGGACGTGAGGCTCGGCGGCGTAAAGGGTAAGCGAGGAGAGGCACGCGATCGAGAGGACAACAAAGCGGGGCATCTGAGCACCCTGAATCTGTTCGTCCCCGCGCGTCGAGCCCTAGCCGAAATTAGCGGAGCCAATAGATTTCCAACAAACCGATCCCGTCGTTGGTCGAGTCGGTCATCATGGCGGTGTAGACTCCCGGTTCCAGCGTTACGAGCAGGACGGAATCGGAGGAGTCGGTCACCAAAGGGAAGGTGCCGACCGCCTGACTGATGCCAGCGATGGCGGAAGCTGCCGGGTGGCTCATCCACCCCTGATTTTCCGCCAGGAGAATGGGTCCCGCGTCCGTCGCGCGCCTCAGCTGCAACCTTGGGTGGAGACTGGGTTGATTGACGCCGAAGGCGGCGAGGCTCGGTCCGACGGCGCGGATGAGTACCTGGACGGGTTCGGTGCCGGCCACGACGAATCCTGCGATTAGCGCCTCGTCATCCAGCCCTACGCGACCGCGGGTCGACAGGTTGGTGAATTGGCCGCCCTCGTGGTTGGCGGCATCATAGATTTCGGCGAGCGTGATGCCCTCGGCGCCGCGCACTTGCAGGGTATAGGCACCCGGAGAGAGATCGGACAGCAGCGCGGAATCGGCGCTGCCCGAGCGGAACTCAAACGCGCCCACCGCGGTTGCGGTCTGGGCCAACAAGGCGGGTTGCGGAACGCTATCCCAGACGGCGTTGCTTTGCAGGGGATCGGAGGCTCCCGCGGCGTAGAGGCTGATCTCGGGGTTGGGGGATGCCGTGATCACTCCCAGGTCATGCAAGGCGGGGCCGGCGCCCCGGAGCAGGACCGATTTGTCCCCGTCGCCGTCGACCACAAAACCCAGAATCATGGTCGCTTCGCCGGAGCCGATGTTACCCCGGGTGCTGAGATTGGTGATGGGGTTGCCGGCGAGTGACGGATCGGCAAAGAAGTCCCGTGCCCGCAGGAACGCGCTGACGCCTACGCGTGACCCCATGATGCGGCCGCGCAGATCATCAGACTCGATGTGAATGCCGCCATAGAGCCGGGAAATACCCGCTTCATCAGCGGCATCATAGTAGGTGTGCCATCGCAGGGGCACATTGGTTGAGGGACCTTCTTCGAAAACCAGAAACTCGTTCTGCACCGCGACAAATTCCCCGTAGTCGCCCGGGAAACGGGCGTTGCCGGTGAATAGCGTGAGCACTTCAGCCGCGGCGCGGCTGAAGGTGCTGTGACCGGACACGTAGGCCGCAAACGGTGGTGTCACGAAACTCGCCCGCTGGTAGGGCAGCCAATCCTCCCCTCGAATCCACCCGGCGCC
>CAKZMS010000596.1 GCA_937128785.1 uncultured Opitutaceae bacterium
GCTGTTGGTCTGTGCTTCGACGCGCGGAGGGGATGGCGGGCAGATCACGAGCACGGCGATTGTTGGCACGACCTTGGTCCTGCTCTACACGGCATCGACCCTCTATCATTCGTTTCGCGATGAATCCCTGAAACGCACGCTAAGAAAATTCGATCACGCGGCAATTTTTCTGCTTATCGCCGGCTCCTACACGCCGTTCGTATTGGTGACCCTGCGAGGGCCGTGGGGGTGGAGTCTGTTTGGAGTGGTCTGGGGGTTGGCCGTGGTGGGAATCGTCCTGAAGTTTTGGTTCGCGGGACGCTTCAAGGCGGTCTCGACCGGGATCTATCTGGGCATGGGTTGGCTGGTCTTGATCGCGCTCAAACCCCTGTTGGCGGCATTGCCCTGGGCCGGTTTCCTTTGGCTGATTGCCGGCGGCGCGTGCTACTCGGTCGGGGCGGTGTTTTACCTCTGGAAGACGTTACCCTACCAACACGCGATCTGGCATCTTTGGGTGCTGGCCGGCAGCGGGTGCCACTGGGTGGCGGTCTTTGGCTACGTTGTTACCGGGAGCTGAAACGCTGCGGTTGGATCACCACGATCCAGTTTTCCGCGGAGGGGGGCTTCAGGTTCAGGAGTCCCTTGTGAGGTTTGGCGGGTAGACGGATTTGTTCCGCTCGATCGATATTGTGCCAGGAAATCCGGGGTGCGCGCAGGGAGTCAGGCAGCTGAATATCGACGGGGTTTCCGCCGGGGAGGAACACCACCAGGGTTTCGCGATCCCCGGACTCGACGAGATAAGCGTCGTTTTCATCGTCAGACCTCACCCGGCTCATGGCGGCTCGTAGGTCCCAGAACGCGACCTGCTCTTCGACGGCTCGCACGGTTTTCAGGCTGTTCACAACCTGGTCGTTCAAACCGAGCCCGGCCGACGGCCGGTGGAACCGCGCGGAGGCGGCGCCGGCCAGCAAGTGCCGCCAAAAACGTTCGATCGCATCTTGATCGGTGTGGCCGAATTTGTTGCCGGTTGCGCCATAGGTTTTGGTCGTATTCATGGGCCGGGGGTGCGGGGCGAGGTAGTCGCGCACGTGGATGAAGTTATCCCAGTGTTCCCGTCCGTGGTTGTGGTTGTTTTGGGACACATCCACGAAGTCGTAGAGCTCCGGATGGTCGAACGTGTGCTTGTGCTCGTCGGACTGCAGATTCCACGCGTCCCACATTTCCGTGACGAAGATGGTGCGATTCTCGGCCTCAGCCCGTTGCTTGATCAGGCGAGCCCAATAGGCGCCCCAAGCGGGTTCTGCCTGCGTCTCGTTGTCGATGCAGTAGAGCACGTGACCATATTCGAGAGTGTGATCGAGCAGACGGTGCACGAACGCTTCCTGGAAGGGGAGCACGACCCGGTTGTTTTGCTGCTGCGGGGTCGTAAAGAAAAAGGGTTGGTCGTTCGCTCCCGGATGCCGGTCGTAACGCGCGCTGAATCCGGAATCAGCATACGTATAGTTGATGTTGTTGGCGGGATTGTAGGGGTGGCGTTGCCAGTGATCGGCACCACGATTGTCGGTGTAGTCGAATCGGTCCCAAATCTCGATTTGCACGACGATGTCGCGCCGGGCGGTTTCGCGGAGCATGAATTCAAAGCGTTCCCAATACTGCGGGTTCCATTGCCGCAGATCGTATTTGCCATTGGGCATTTGGACGAACGGATAGCGCTCCGTGCCACGGTCCTGCCGATCGCTCATGGTGTTGCGGATCACGTTGCCGCCGGCCGCCTGCAGGCGATCCAGTTGCGGAATCAGTTCGTCCGCCGGCCACTGGAAGAGGTTGTCGTCATCGCTGCCGCCGACGAGGAGCACGGGCTCGCTATCGATGGACCAATACCACGAGTTGGCCGACCAGGGCTGGATGGGCTCGTCTGGGGCGACCGTTGCCTCGGCTTGGCTGGGGGAGCCAAGCAGTAAAAGTGTCGTCATCGCCGCGATCCCGCCGAGACCGGTTGAAGCTCCAAGACTTGAAGGCAGGTTAGTAAGCAAGGTAGACATGGGGCGAGGGGTTTTAGATCGCGAATGCTAGCGGCTGCTTCGTCGTCGCACCCACAGGCGCTCGACTTTTTCGCGAGCCCAGGGGGTTTTCCGTAAGAAGGTGAGGCTCGATTTGATACTCGGGTCGTGAGTGAAGCAGCGGATGTTGATCCGGTAGCCCAGCTCCTCCCAGCCCAGGTCGTCCACCAGGTCGGTAACGACCTGCTTGAGGGTGATCCCGTGGAGTGGGTCATTGGATGGCTGGGCGGCGGTCATGGATGTTTAACGTCGGGTGCGTGTTGAGTGGATTTCGAGAAAATAACCCGCCATCAATGATGCATGCGATCTGTTTCCCTATTGTTAGCGATCGGACTGGCCGTGTTCAGCCCCCTGACGGCCGAACCCGAATCATTAGAGATTTCCCGCGACCGTTATGCCGATGGACTGCAGGGGTTTTGGCTGGCCCAGTGCATCGCCAACTGGACGGGCCTCATCAC
>CAKZMS010000597.1 GCA_937128785.1 uncultured Opitutaceae bacterium
GGCCCGGCGGCTCAACCGGGGGCGGGGGTGGGCTGCCACTCAACCAACTGGTCTCCGCGCCGACCGGGCGCAGATCGGCAATGACACCCCCACCCTGCTCAACCTTCAGGCGCATGCTGCCGTCCCGCAATTCCCAGGCGGACGGAGGCTCCGCCGCCAAACCTGACACCAGAATCGCGGCCCAAAACCACCCGGCCCAGGGGCGTGCCCAGCGTTTCATGGTTCGGATCACGGCCAACGGTTCCCGATCGGCCTAAGCCAGTTTTTCGACCCCCGGAGCCGGCTCATCGAGATCCGTGCGACCTTTGCGGTCCTTCCCCGCGACGTCCTCGCGCAAGGCCGGGCCGGGCTGCAGTCCGTCCACGCGGGCGCGGGCAGACAACAGATCCACGCGGGCCTTGAACTCATCAAAGGGCATCAGGTTGTGGGCTCCACACCACAGGACTTCACTCAAACCCCAGAGCCGAGGAAAGATCATGTGTTCCAGCTCCGATTCATCCACATATTCGGTCCACATGTTGGCCTCGGCCCCCACCACCATTTTCGCCGAGGCTTCGTCCAGCCCGGCCGTGGGGTCGAAACTGAAGACGTCGCGCAGGTCGATCTGACTGAGCGCCATGTCGAGATAACAAAAGCGTCGCGGCGAGGCGATGACCGGGAACCCCCGGTCGGCGGCCAACTTGATGATGCGCTCATCGCGCCAGGCCTGCACCATCATCCCCGACATCGGCTCCCCCTCGAGGATCTCGTCCCACCCGATGGCCGTGCGACCGTGTCGTTGGAGGAACGCGGCGATGCGATTCACGAAATAGGATTGCAGGGCGGTCTCGTCGGCCAATCCCTCCGCCTTGATCCGCGCCTGACAGTCGGGACAGTCCCGCCATTGCGCCTTGTCGCATTCGTCCGCGCCCAAGTGAACGTAAGGAAATGGGAACAGGTCCACGACTTCACTCAGCACATTTTCCAAAAACTCGAATACGTGATCCTTGCCCGCGTTATAGTTGTGCGGAAACAGCCCCCATTGGGCCTTCACCTCGACCGGCACCTGATGGCACCCAAGATCCGGATAACAGGCCAATGCCGCGGTCGCATGCCCCGGCATCTCGATCTCGGGCACGATGTCGATCCCTCGTTGGGTCGCATACTCCACGATGTCCCTGATGTCGTCGTGCGAGTAAAACTGGCGGCGGCCGGCGGATTCATCGGTCCGGCGCGCGCCCACTTCCGTGAGTCGCGGGTAGCGCTTGATCTCGATCCGCCATGCCTGGTCATCCGTCAGGTGCCAGTGGAACCGATTCAGTTTGCTGGCCGCCATCCCGTCGAGAATGCGGCAGATGACGGGCTTGGGGACAAAGTGCCGGCAGCAATCGAGCAACATCCCCCGCCACGCAAACTCCGGCGCGTCGACCATCAAAACCAGCGGCCAATCCCGCGTGTCCGGTGCATGGAGATCGAGCACGGTCTGCACGCCATGCCCCCAGCCCGCGGCGGTCCGGGCCTCGACCCGAATCCCCCGCGGAAAGATGGTCAGGCGATAGGCCTCCGGTCCACCGGGCAGCGTTTCGGCGGGGTGGACGAGAACAATGTCGGCTTGTTCCGGCGAGGTGACATTGCTCCTCACCACCACGCCCCGTTTGCCCAGGCCATGCTGCAAACGGTGGAGCGCGGCGATCGCCTCCTCCGGCGCCGAAATCCGCAGATCTTCACCCGGCGCAAAACGCCCTTCCTCCCATTCGGCAAACCGGGGACGAGGGACGACGGCACCCGGAAAAACGGATGAGGCAGGCGAAGAAGAATCGGACATAGTTGGGCTGATCCAGCCAGCGGCGCCATCACCTGACAGCGATGGCGACTTTGGCTCAATACCTCAAACCGGACTAGAATCTAAACTTCGCGGTGGCTTGGATGTTCCGGCCGTTGGCGTAAAACTTGTTGCGTGAAAAATAGAACTCATCGGTCGCATTATTCAAACGCACGGTGATTTCCCACGGTTTTTCGCCGGAGCTCTTGTAACCCACCACGAGATCGGCCGTCGTGTAGCCGGGATACTCGTAGGTCTGATTGACCGCCTGTGAATTGATCGCGGAGGAGCTGCGGGCGTTGACGCCGAGACCGGCGAAGAACCCGCTCAACGGACCATCGGAGAAGGTGTATTTTTGCCACAGGGCAAAGTTGTGCTCCGGAGTTTCACCCAGCGGGTTGCCCTCCGAAGTGGGATCGTCGGCGTTGGACACCACGTAGGCATCAATGTAGGCGTAGCTCAGCGTGACCTGATAGTTCTCCACCGGGGTCAGAATCATGTCGGTCTCGAACCCGCGGCTGCGTTCCTCACCACTGGCCGCAAACCACAGGCCGTTGTCCGGGTCGTTGAGCCGGCGTTCCACGTCCTGTCTGACAATACCGACCTTGTTGATATCAAAGACACTGAGGGTGGCATTAAACCGGCCGTTCGGGGCGTTGAACTTTAGGCCGAGGTCCAACCCTTCGCCAGTGGCCGGATCGAAGGTCCCTCCATCGGGGTTCACCGCCGTGTTCGGGGAGAAGGATTCGCTGTAGGACGCATAAATGCCGAGACTATCAGTGAGCGAATAGACCGCGCCCACCTGAGGAGTGACATTGTCGCTCTTGGGCACCGGCGTGGTGGTGACGGGGTTGGCCCGACGGTTGGTGTTGGCGGCCTCCACCTCGTCGTAACGCACGCCCGCCAGGGTATGGAGCTTGGAGTCCATCAACTCCCCTTGATGCATCGCGTAGAGCGACCGTGTGTCCTGCTCGAAGTAGAAATCCGCCGGCGTGATGGCGCGATCCGCCGGCGCAATGGGAATGCTGAAATCCCACGAGGCCGGATCCTCGAACGACGTGTCCGGGAAAATCCGATTCTGGCGCCGCGCCAGCTGATCCTGCTCGAAGGCCGCTGCCTCGATGCCAAACAACAATCGGTGCGTGATGTTGTCGGTTTCAATCCTGCCGGTCAGCTCGCCCTGAAACACGAGCTCCTCCCGATCGACATAGCGGGCCAGGGCATTGGTGCGGAAAAATCCGAGTTGTCCTCTGGAGCGGCGTTCGTTGCCGGCGCCGTTGCGGGCGTCCTGCTCCAGATCCGTGGTCGTGTGATTGACCACCGCGCGCATGGCCCAGCGGTCATTCGCAAACCGATGCTGGAAGTCCGCGCTGAGATAAAGTGATTCCGACTTCTTAAAGGCATCAAATCCCTGATGATTGAACGTCTTCGGAACCCCATAGTAGAAACCCGGGATGAAACCGATGCGTTCGTTGCTGTCGTTGAGTTTGGTGGTGGCGGCTCCCTGCGGAACCGCATCAAGATCCTGATACTCCAAGGCCATCAACAGCGACGAGGTGTCGTTGAAATTGAACACCATCGACGGCGCAAACGTGATGGTTTTCGAATGAGCGTAATCCTGCTCGTAGCCGATATCGCTCTTCCCGCCGATCACGCGGTAGGCCGCCGTGACGCCCGAACCTTCGCTCAGCGGACCCGTGACGTCGAACTCCGCCCGATACGTGCTGTAGTCGCCCGCCTGAAGATTGAGGGATCCGCTTTGGACGTATTGCGGCTTCTTGGTGATCATGTTGATCAAGCCGCCCGGCTCGGTGATGCCATAGAGAATCGCCGCCGGTCCCTTGACCACCTCGACCCGGTCCAACGTCAGGGTGGACACCCAATTGGACTCCGAAAGCGTATCAATCCCGTTGCGCATCGGGTTCGGATTCACAAAACCGCGCAAATTGAAACGGCCGGGCTCGTTGGTGGACGGACTGACCGAGGCCGAATAACTCATGATGCTCTCAATGTCGGTGGCGTTGACATCATCCATGAAGGTTCGGGTCACGACCTGCACGTTCATGGGCAAGTCCTGCAACGGGATGTCCGTCTTGGTCGCACTGATCGAGTTGCTGGCGTAGTAGCCCACATCTTTGGCCGTGTTCACCTCAAACGGCGAGAGCACGACCGGGTCGTCATCTTGAGCCTTCAGACATGAGAGTCCCAGCGTCAGGGCGGCCAAAATCCCCCGGGTGGGAATGCGAGTGGGCAAATAGGGTGTCAGGATGTTCATGGTTTTAGGGGTATCAGGATTAACAAAAGAAAGATTTGTTTCACTTTGTTTCGAAACATTTATATTTTGTGTCAATTATTTATCTTTCAATTTCCGAATCGATTCGTTTTCACCGTGCCATCGCCTGCTCGGGATGATGTTTTTGGTGCATCTCGGCGGGCCTGACTCTCATGCCTCATTCCCCGCCCTCATCGACGCTGCTCTGCGCTATTCGTCTCGGAGCTATGCCGGCGTCTGCCGCGACCAATGAGGCCACCTCCTCCCGCGAATCATCCGCCCCCTTCATGTCCGACGAAAGCCCTCGATTGAATTCCCCCATAGTTATAAAACTATGGCCGGAGGGCGTGCCCGATCAGACTTCCCCTCCTCCGCCCCGCCAAACCGACACTCGACGCTATTGGTCGATTAACGACCCGGACCTTACGGTCTTTCCGGCCGCCAAACCTGCGCCCGGAGCCCCCCTCATACTGGTCATTCCGGGTGGGGGTTACCACCGCAACAGCTGGCTCAACGGCGGACTCCGGATTGCCCGCTGGCTCAATCAGGCGGGGATCACGGCGGCGGTGCTCAAATACCGCTTATCCGAATACAACTACCCCTCGCAGTTGCAGGACGCCCAACGGGCGCTGCGCATGCTCCGTCGCCGGGCCGCCAGTTTGGGCGGCCGCCCCGACAATATCGGCGTGATCGGCGCCTCGGCCGGCGGTCACCTGGCCGCCCACCTCGCCACCACCTGGGACCTCGATACGGGGCTGGTGCCTGATGACTTCTCCACCACCAACGCCCGGCCTGATTTTCAAATCCTCCTCTATCCCGTCGTCACGGGGCAAGAGCCGCATGTTCACCACGCATCCCGCCGCCACGTGCTGGGGGAACACCCCACGGAGGAACAGATCGCCGCGTTCTCCCTCGAGGGACTCGTGCGGCCCGATACCCCACCCGCCTTCATCGTCGCCACGGGACGGGATCAGGTTGTGCCGATCGAAAACAGTCTGATGCTTTACCGGGCTCTGCGTGAAGCCGGGGTCCCGGTCGACCTGCACCTCTACGAAGAGGGTGCCCACGGGTTCGGGGTGCAAAACGTGGATCTGCCGGTTTCCGGCTGGACGAATCTCGCCATCCAATGGATGCGACATCACAAATTTCTCTCCCCCGTGGTCCCCACCTCAAACTGATTCCAACGTCCCCCCCTTCCCTCCCATGGCCAAAGTTGTCCTGCAAGATCTCGAGAAAATTTATCCGCCCGCCAAAAATCAGGAACCTTTCCGGGCGGTCAAAGGCATCGACCTCGAAATCAAGGACGGCGAATTCATGGTCCTGGTCGGCCCGTCCGGCTGTGGTAAATCCACCACCCTGCGCATGATCGCCGGCCTCGAAGACATCACCGGTGGGGCGGTGACCATCGGGGACCGCGTGGTCAATGAAGTCCTCCCCAAAGACCGGGGGATCGCGATGGTTTTTCAAAACTACGCCCTCTACCCCCATATGTCGGTTTTCGACAACATGGCGTTCGGACTCAAGTTGGCCAAAACCCCCAAGGCAGAGATCCATCAACGCGTCACCGCCGCCGCCGAAATTCTCGGCTTGGAAGCCCTCCTCGATCGCAAACCCAAAGCGCTCTCCGGCGGCCAGCGTCAACGAGTCGCGGTCGGACGCGCCATCGTGCGCCAGCCGCAGGTGTTCCTCTTCGACGAACCCCTTTCCAATCTCGACGCCAAGATGCGGGTCTCCATGCGCACGGAAATCTCCAAACTCCACGCCACCCTCGCCGCCACCATGATCTATGTCACCCACGATCAGGTCGAAGCCATGACCATGGGCGACCGCATCTGCGTCATGCGGGATGGC
>CAKZMS010000598.1 GCA_937128785.1 uncultured Opitutaceae bacterium
ATGGCCGGGCGCGGGGAGGCCTTCGAGAAAGCCCTGTTCGAGACGGTCGAACGATGCGGGTGGGAGCTACTCGCGTATGTGATCATGAGCAATCACTACCACCTGGCGGTGCGAACCCCCGAACCCAATCTGGTAGATGGCATGAAGTGGCTGCAAAGCACGTTCGCGACGCGGTTCAATCAATTTACCGGTGAGCGGGGGCACGTCTTTCAAGGACGCTACAAATCACTCCTCCTCACCGAGGAGCGTTCGATACAAAGTCTGGTGGACTACATCCAGCTCAATCCGGTGCGCGCCCGGATGGTCGCACTGGAGTCTCTGCAAAGCCACGAATTGGGGAGCTTTGCCAAGTATTGGAACCACCAAAAGGTGTGTCGTGGATTGGATCGGCGAACATTGCTGGCCGGAATTGGTGCACCCAACAGCCGCAGAGGAATGGAACGCTACCGGGATCATCTGGCATTGCTGGATGAATCAAATCCGCGCAAGCGGGCGGAGTTGTTCAAGCACTACTGCCGCGGCTGGTTCATTGGAACGAATGAGGCCAAGAGCGAGCTAACCAGGAATCTGACGAATCAACATCCCGACGTGCGGTGGGAAGGAGCCGATCAGAGCACCCTTAATGCAGCACGATGGGAATCGATCGTTCTCGAAGAGCTCAAGCGGGCGCGAAAAACGGAGGCGGACATCGGCAGCGACAAGAAAGGAGCAGAGTGGAAAGTCCGGATCGCCAAACGGCTTCGCAAGGAGACCACGGTGAAGAATCCCTGGATCGCCCAGCGCTTAAGTATGGGACATCCGAATCACGTCAGCCTGTTGGTGAATCGATAAAATGTTGATATTAAGCGTTTGACCCCTTTTCCAGGGACACCTCGAGAGGCAATACCACGCGGGATTCGATCGCGATACCGCCTCGGGTGGCGGGGGTGAATTCCCACTGGGAAACAGCTTTGACGATGCGTTTGACCAACTCCCGTTCGATGGAATTCGTCACCCGGATATCGTGGGGCCGGCCTTCGGAATCAATCGTCAGGCGAACCTTGATCACCCGCCCGGCATGGCGATCCGAAATCTCGGGAGCGACGGTTACCAGCGGCTGAGCGGGCACGAATTGTTCGGCTTCGATGTTCGAACGGTCGGGGTTGGGGAAAGCGAAAGCAGATGAGGCGAGAAGCACGGTGGCGGTGAAGGTGCAGATGAGTGATTTCATAGGATGGTTTTCTGAGGATTAAAAGCCCGCTAGTATTGGCGGTTGTGGGGAGAACCCCCGCCGGCATCTCAAAGTTTCAAAAAACTTCGATGACCTTTGTTTACCGGACGACCTGACAACGAAACCGATCCAGGGTGGGCTTGCCCCTGAGCGCTCAGTGGGAGAACTTTAATCTGCCATGATGCGACATCTCCTCTGCGGAATCTCCCTCCTATTCGTGCCAGTTCTCAGTGCGGAGGAGACGCAAGCATCCTTCATAGAAATCGACGGCACCCTCTACGGCGCGCAGGCTGATGAGCGTGGTCCCATCGGCGGGGGTGTTGGCTACGGGGACATGGTGACGGACGGGGACTTCGTCGCGACTGATCTCAATGCTCTCCTCGCGGCCTTGAGTCGCGCGCAGGCAGGTCAGGTGGTTTTCATCCCGGACGAGACCGAAATCGATTTCACCGCGCGGATCTACGTCGAGGGTCTGGTCCTGAAGGTGCCGCCTGGCGTGACCCTCGCGGGTAATCGTGGGCAGGCGGGATCGCTCGGGGCCTTGCTCACCAGCGATGCGCTGAACACCCCGGTGATGATTGAAGCTCTCGGACCGAACGTGCGTATCACGGGATTACGTATTCGAGGTCCCAATACAAAACGTTATTTGGACCATCATCATCGTTCCTTCACGCGGGATGAAACCGGGGAAGGCTACCGGTATCACGACGGGCAGGACCCTCGGGGCGGACATTCCTACTACTACCAGTTTCCCGTTCAACGCGGGATAAAAACCACCCATGATGCCCTGCGGGTCGACAACTGTGACCTTTCAGGATTCGGCCACTCCGCCGTAAGTCTCACCGGCGGAATCGATCATCACATTCACCACAACTTTATTCATCACTACCAATACAACGGTCTCGGCTACGGTGTGGTCCTCGCCGAGTCCTTCGCGCTGATCGAGCGTAATCGATTTGATTGGAATCGCCACTCGATCGCCGGCACGGGCGCGGCCGGCAGCGGCTATATCGCGCGGCACAATATCGAGCTAGGGACGTCGCTGAGTCATTGCTTCGACATGCACGGCGGGCGGGATCGCCGGGATGGCACCGACATCGCCGGTCGCTCAATCGAGATCCACCACAACACGTTCCGCGCGCCGGAGACCCCCGTCGTGATCCGCGGCGTACCCCAAGAGTCTTGCCGTGTTCACCACAATTGGTTTCCGCGGCACCAAAACGCAACCGAAGCCGTCCAAGCGGAATCGGGCACCATCGTTGAAAACAACGCCTACGGCGAAACCCCGATGACGCCAAGATAGTTGGAACCTCCGGGTTACGCTGCGCAGCAGGCGCGGCCGGTTCGGCGAAATCTCGGTGCGGAGCGAGGTCACGTTCTGCGCTCGCTTATGAACGGGGTTGGGATCATCTCGGACCCATGACGAACAGAGAGTCGGAAGAGAGCCTCGATCCTGAGGATTGGACGGAGACCCGGGCTGTGGCGCATCGCATGGTCGATGACGCCATCACTCATCTGAGCACGGTGCGCAATCGACCGGCTTGGCAGTCAATGCCGGATGACGTGCGGGCAAGCTATCAGGCACCTCTGCCCATAGGACCCATGCCCTTGGCCCAAGTTTATGCGGAAATGCAACAGAACCTGACGCCCTATGCCATGGGCAACATCCACCCGCGTTTCTGGGGGTGGTATATGGGAGCGAGTAATTTCACCGGTGCCTTGGGTGATTTTATGGCCGCCATCGACGGATCCAATCTCGGGGGTGGCGACACCGCCGCCGCTGCCACCGACCGACAGGTTGTGACCTGGTTGACCGAAATGATGGGGTTTCCCGCCACGGCCAGCGGCACGCTCACTTCCGGTGGATCGATGGCCAACATGGTCGGTCTCACCGTCGTCCGCAATTCCCGTGCCGGGGTCGACGTACGGGCCGAAGGCATTACGGCCCTGCCGCAAGGCCTGCGGTTCTACACATCAGATCAGGCGCACACCGCCCACCAAAAGGCGTTGGAGATTCTGGGACTAGGCAGCAAGTCGCTCCGTCTTGTGGCCAGTGACGAGGACTTTCGCATGGACCTTACCGCCTTGCAGGCGGCCATCACCGAAGATC
>CAKZMS010000599.1 GCA_937128785.1 uncultured Opitutaceae bacterium
CCAGGGGCTGGCACTCGCGAGGCTACCTTCCACATCGCGACGAGCTACATTTGCTTCAGTCGATCACCTTCCGACTAGCTGACTCGCTACCACAATCGAAGTTGCACCAATTGGAAGCGATCGTTGCAGCCCTTCCGACCGATCAGCAAGCCAACCACAAACGTGTCCAGATCGAAGCATGGTTGGATGCAGGCATCGGGTGCTGTGCACTAAGTCATCCTGCTTTGGCCGCCAAAGTGCAGGACGCATTGCTGCACCACGACGGCGAGCGCTACCGTCTCCTCACTTGGTGTGTGATGCCCAATCATGTGCATGTTTTGATCAGACCGTTGGAACCGCTCTCCGGCATCGTGCAGTCTTGGAAGTCGTTCACGGGTCGATGGGCGCTGCAGCGCAATGCCGAGCTGGAGCTCGGCGTTCCCAAGGGGCAGAAATCATTTTGGATGCGTGACTACTGGGATCGATTTATCCGCAATGAAAAGCACTTGCGGAGCGTCATTGACTACATCCACGAAAACCCGGTCAAAGCGGGGCTCTGCGCTGCTCCAGAGAAGTGGCGTTGGTCCAGCGCGAGTCTGGGAATGCCGAGCTCCCGCTCGGCCCCGCCCATCCACTGAAATGCCGAGCGGGAGCTCGGCGTTCCCAAGGGCGTCTAAAGCTCGTCGTATTTAACGGATCGGCCCTTGGCTTTTTCGACCGGATACTTCGCCGCATTGGCGGCCATCTTGCGCTCAATCGCGGCGGCCAGATCGATGCCCGTCATGTTCGCAAACTCGATCGCGTAGATCACCACGTCGGAGAGCTCTTCCTCGATCTTGGCCCGTTTGGCCGGATCACTGACCGTCTCCCGAGACTCCTCCGATGATGCCCAGAGGAAGTGCTCCATCAACTCACCCGCCTCCGCTGCCAGGGCCATGCTGAGGTTTTTCGGCGCGTGGAACTGCTCCCAATCCCGTTCCCGGGCAAACTCCAGCACCCGTGTTTTGATTTCTGCTACCGTCGTGGTGTCATCAGCAAAGGAGCTCATGGAGCCCACCCTGCCTATCCTCGCCTGCGATGGCAATGGCTCGATTCAGGAGGAACCGTTTGACGTGGGCCGGGCCTGTTGGGCGTAAAACGGCACGATGGTTTCGAGATGGCTCTGGATGATTTTACCCACCGTGCCCGCCTCGGTCTGGCCCTTGTGCAACTCGAACAGGGCGACCAGCAGAGCCACCTCTATGTCTGCCTTCTTGGGGCTGGTCGATTTCATCTCTGCCACAATCTCCAGCGCCTTTTTCTCGGCCCGTTTGTAGTCAGCAAAATTCTGTTCCTGTGGCGTCATGCCGCGATTGACCGACAACCCTCACAACCGGGCAACTCCAATCCGACTGGATCGGTTCACCATACGGTAGTTTAACCATATTGGTTAAACTCCGCTGACCCCATGATTACGCCTAAAGCACGGCTGACCAACCCACGCCAGTCCCAGTAGGACCGTTGAGGAAACGATAGTTTAACCAATATGGTTAAACTATCGTGCCGGAGCCACGGTCACGAATGCGGGGCGGACCGACAGTAACTTAAGGCGTTTAGGGATGGGCCGGTTTCATTTCGAACCGGGTGATGGCGTTATAGCCCTGCCACCATTGGAGGCCGGGTTCGACGACGTATTTGTGCGCCAGGCCCCACTGCAGGGCCGATAGAGGATGGGATTCACGATCTAGCGACTCCACCAAGCCCATCGCACCGGGAACATCATCCTCCAGATAGGCGCGAATCTCGAAATTGATGCCATCGGGGGACCACTGAATCGTGCGCTTTTCGGGTCCGTCGTGCGAATGGATCAACGCGATGCCACCTTGGTAGGGCCACACGCACAACTCATGACCACTTTGGGTGATCGGGTTGTAAGGTGATTTCTGATACGGCCCTTCCGGATGATCGGCCAGGGCGACGCCCCAGCGAATTTCCCGACCACCGGAAGTCTTCCGTTCTCCCATGCGCTCACCTTTGTAGTAGAGATAGAATTTATCCCGATAGAACAGCAGCGTCGGATCGTGCACCTTGTGACTATCAAAGTCGCCCGCGGTTTTGATGGCGAAGCGGTCATCCTTCTCGCCCCGCCATTCTCCATTCTCGGCCGGCTCCAGAATCGGTTCATCCAATACTCGCCAGGGTCCGTGGGGACTGTCCGCTACGGCCAGGCCGACCGTGTTTTTTACGCGGATGACGTAAGGCGCTTTCACCGCCTGATAGACGAGATAGAACTTACCTTCATGCGCCATGATTTCAGGCGTGAAGACGGAGCGATCGTCGTAGCGGCCCGTCTCTCCCGGCACCACCGCGGGACCGCGTTCGGTCCAATTAAAACCGTCCGGCGAAGTCGCATACCATACCTCCGATTTGTCCCAGGGAAACACCTTGGCTTCGGGATCACCGGAATCGAACCATACCGCACGACCCACCGACTTGGTATACCAGGTATAGTATTCGCCATCGATCAGCAGCACGCGGGAGGGATCTCGGCGGATGACACCTTCCTCGAAAGCGAAATCCCCCGCCAAGTCCTCAACCGAGAACCGGCCATACCAGTTTTCATAAAGGTGGTAGTTGCGCTCCAGGGCTCGCTTCGAGGCGGCACTGAGGGTCTCGGGATTGGATATGGCCAAGTAGTCCAGGGCCTCCTGCGAGTAAGTCGCTGAAGAGTCATCGGACTTTCCGACCAAGGTAACGGTCGCCAAAAGTCCCGCGAGAATGACGAACAGTTGGGGAATGAGTTGGCTGTTTCGCATATTGTATCCAATCATAGGTATAAAACGGCCACACGATACGGACCAAGTCACGCCATAAAATCACCGACCCAGCTGGCCGTAGCCTAATCTGAGACGCTGCCTTGGGCTGACTCGTCCTTCCACCGCCAGTAGGCCGCGCAGATACTACCGATGATCGAATGCATCACGGCCGAAATGGCGCAGGGGACGGCGGCCAGCGCGATGCCGGTGGCCGGATTCACAAAGTGTTTATTGGCGAGGACCACGCCCAAACCGGAATTTTGCATGCCCACCTCAATCGACACGGTGCGGCGGCGCTGGCTGGGAAGTTTGAATAATTTGGAGAGTCCATAACCCAGGGCAAATCCCCCCACGTGGAGCAGCGCGACGGCGGCGAGCAAACGACCGGCACTGGCTTTCACTTCCTCCACCCGGAGGCCGATGATGCACGCACAGATCAAAGCGATCACGATCACTGAAATCAGCGGTGCCACCGGCAGCACCTTTTTCACCCCCTTGGGGAAGAAACGATTCAGCACCACCCCTACGGCCACCGGAATAAACACGACCTGCACCGTGCTTTTGAACAAGCCCAGCGCATCCACCGGCACGCGTTCGCCAACCAACATCACCGTGAGCAACGGCGTCATGATCATCGCGGCCAAAGTCGAACAAGCCGTCATGACGACGGACAAACAAACATCGGCGCGGGCAATGAAGGTCACCACGTTGGAAGCGGTGCCTCCGGGGCAACAGGCCACCAATACCAGGCCGACCGCGTATTCGGTGGGAAGACCGAAGGCCATACCGAGTGTCCAACCCAACAACGGCATGATGGTATACTGACCAACGAATCCAAGCGCCACGGGTTTGGGCATGGTGCGCACCGCTTTGAAATCCTCCACGGTGAGGGTCACCCCCATTCCCAGCATGATGACCGCCAGCCCGGGAGTGATCCACGGCAGGAACCACGTGAACCCTTCCGGCTGAACGAGGGCCCAACCACACATCACCAACACCCAAAGAGGAAAGGCGTTGGTCAACCATCCGAGTAGACGAGAAAGGGGCATGGCGGCGGACGCTGAGCGATCCGGAGCCGTCACGCAATCTTCACCTGAAAATCGTTCATCCTACTTGGCACGCTGCCTGCATTGTCCGTATTCGTTATTCAATAACATGACCTGTTTCATTCTCCAGAATTCGAGCCGTTTCGCCGCCACTGTCGTGGTCGGCGTGTTCGCGTCTGCCCGAATGAATCAGATGTCCGTGCAGCGTTGGCAGAAACACCAACCGAGCTCGGGCTTTCAGGCTTAAACTCTCCATCACCGGATCCCGTTTAACCCTCACGAAAGCCCACCGCCGGTCTCTCGGGATTCTTCATCTTCCCAATTCTGTCATGAACACAACCTTGCTCAACAACGCCACCGATACTCGCCGTTTGTCTGCATCCGAGCGGCCCTCTCCTACGTTTGCCACCTCGCATTTCGACACACAGTCTCAGGAAAATGCGCTGCGGATTCTGGTATGGGTGCCAGGCGTTGAGACCAGCGGGCTGGAGATCACCACCCGCGAGACCGATCTGACGATCACGGCCAGAAAGTCGCAAGTCGTGCGTCGAAACTGGCAGGCGCTCCACCTGGAAAGCGCGCAGAAAGACTATCAGTTGAGCCTCCGACTCGGCCGCAACCTCGACTACAGTAACCTGCAGGTCGAGTTGCGCGACGGCGTGCTCACTATCGACGTGCCCACGCTTGGTCGCCCACCCCAGTTGCTGGACCCGTCACGGGCCGCCTAAACTAAATCTCGACCTTCACACAGGTTTTCTGGATCTGAAGCGGATCGCCCACGGCCATTGACGGCATATGGGCGTCGGTCGGGAAAAACACGGCCACCTCGCCGCTGCGCACCGTCCAAACCGAAGCGTCGTCGACATCGTCCATGAAGCATACGTCCTTGTCCGCGAGCAGGTCTTCGTTGACGACCAAGCCCTCCCCCGTGGCCACGTCCATGCGCTCCGCCCCGCCCCCGAG
>CAKZMS010000600.1 GCA_937128785.1 uncultured Opitutaceae bacterium
CGCGAGGGCAAGGGCATCGGCGTGGGAGCCGGGGCCACCGCCAGGTGCTCGGCGGGCCTCCAAAAAGGAAAACCTGTCACCATTCCGCGCCGGTCGACCCTCGCCGACGGCTTGGCCGTGCTCCGGGTCGGCGACAATGCTTTCCCCCTCGCCCGGGATCACGTCGACCACATCGTAAAAGTCAGCGAAGAGTGGATTGCCCTCGCCATTCTGCGTTACGCCGAGCGCGAGAAAACCGTGGTTGAAGGGGCCGCCGCCGCGCCGCTCGGCGCGATGCTGGCCGGCAAGTTGCCGGAGCTGAAAGGCAAGCGGGTCGTCCTGGCCGTGTGTGGCGGTAATATCGATCCCGCCGTATTGAGCCGGGTGATACAACGCGGCTTGGTGGCCGATGGACGCCTCTGCCGCTTCCGCGCGACGATCAGTGATCGACCCGGAGGACTGGCGGCACTGAGCCGTGTCATCGCCGATCAAGGTGCGAGCATTCGCGACATCTCCCACGATCGCATGTTCAGTGGCCCCGATGTCAGCGCCGCCCACGCGGTCTGCACCGTCGACACCAAGGATCACGCCCATATCCGCGCCCTTTACCGCGCCCTCACCAAAGCCGGATTCCCCGTGGTGAAAGGGTAACCCGTAATGCCGTGCTTCAGCCGGCACTTCAGAACGCCGGCCAAAGCCCGGCGCTACGTTTTTTCCGGGAACGCCGAGCTCCAGCTCGGCCCCATGAGCCAATTACAACCTCTAATCAGCTCATATATAGGTTGAATTATGAGCCGAATAGATGGTCTATTCGGCTCATGACCTACAATTGGCAGCAACCGGACTGGCCTGACTTCCGCTATGATTTAGCGGCAGTGGAGGCTGATTTGCTGCATTTTGCGGAGCATGTCGGACGGATCGGTGGACTTTTGCACGGTTTGTCAGAAACAGATCAGAACGATGCCTTCGTGGAGTTGATGATCGCGGAGGCGATGAAATCATCCGCCATCGAGGGAGAAGCGTTGAGCCGACCCGATGTGAAGTCGTCGGTCCGCCTTCGGTTGGGGTTGGATGCCTCAGCTCCAGCATCGGTTGATGAACCCTCGGCGGGCGCAGCTGAGCTGATGGTGTTGGTCCGACAAGAGTGGGATCGGCCGCTCGATCAAGAGATGATGTTCAGCTGGCACCGCGCCCTCATGAAGGGGAACACGCGGGTCAAAGTAGGCGCATGGCGCACCCATGAAGAACCCATGCAGGTCATCTCGGGTGCAGTGGGAAAAGAGAAACTGCACTTCGAAGCCCCACCCTCAGCCAAAGTGCCGGAGCAGATGGCCGCGTTTCTTCGCTGGTTTAATGACAGTGGCAAGCCGCCGCCGGCGGCACCCGTTCGCGCGGCTTTGGCTCACCTCTATTTTGAGTCTATCCATCCATTCGAAGACGGCAATGGACGGCTCGGTCGAGCAGTAGCTGAGAAAGCGCTCTCGCAGGGACTCGGTCGTCCGGCAACCATCAGTCTTTCGCGCACGATCGAAGCCAACCGAAAGCAGTATTACGATGCCTTGGAACGCGCCCAGCGGGCCAACGAAGTCACGGCGTGGATCAGCTACTTTGTGCCCACCGTGGTGGCGGCTCAACGCGATGCGGTGGACCTGGTGACGTTTGTTCTAGACCAAGCCAAACTCTTCGATCGCCTGCGAGACCAGTTAAGTGAGCGCCAAACGAAAGTGCTCAAACGCATGCTGGCCGATGGTCCGGGTGGCTTCGAAGGGGGCCTGAACGCGCGCAAGTATATTTCCCTCACCAAGGTTTCCAAAGCCACCGCGACCCGCGATCTGCAACAACTCGTCAAACTTGGTGCCTTGGTCCCCGTCGGCGCCGGTCGCAGCGCGCGCTACGAAGTAAATGTCTGACCGACGTAGTGCCGTGCTTCAGCCGGCACTCAGGAAACGCCGGCTGGCCTGGCCGCACCCAACCTGCGTAGACCACGGCGAGAAGGATCAGTCCGGCCCCAAGGTGAAGACCTTGTCCGGTCCATATCCCGGGACCTTTGGACGTGGGTTGCATTGTGGTCGGGTAGTCTTCCGGGGCTACATCTGAATCGGCGGTCCCAGCAACTTCAGGTCGTGAGCGGCGAACAATTTGGCGGGATCGTCGAAGTCGCCAGAAGTCAGCTTCTCGAAAAATGTCTCAGATGTCCCGGAAGGCAGGAGTTCGAAATGAATGACGGCTTCTTCGTCGGAGGGGTTCACAAACGTATGCGCCTTGCCGGGCGGGATGATGGCGGTGCCTCCGGCGGCAACGTCCGTGAT
>CAKZMS010000601.1 GCA_937128785.1 uncultured Opitutaceae bacterium
TGACGAACGCCCGACTGACGATCTGCCGGTCAGCCTGTGGGCCGTCATCCGGCATTACCGGTTGCACGATTTTAAAATCAAAGTGGCCGGCGAGATCGGCGCGGCGGTGGATCGTTTGGAGCGCGTCACGCAATTGATCGCGGAGGAAACCGGGGGCGATTACGAGGCGAGTCTTGATGGCAATGAAACCTTCAGTTCGGTCGCGCAGTTTCGAGAGTTTTGGGAGCTCGCCCAAGCGCGACCCGGGTTGGCTGACTTCTGGTCCAAACTGTTGTTCGTGGAGCAGCCGATCCATCGGAACGACGCGTTGGGCGATGCCGTGGGCGAGGAGCTCAAGGTGTGGCCGGACCATCCACCCCTGTTGATCGATGAATCCGGCGCGACCCCGGAGAATCTGCGTCGCGCTCTTGATCTCGGCTACATCGGGGTGAGCCACAAGAACTGCAAGGGGGTGATCCATGGCGTCGCCAACCGTTGCCTGCTGGCCAAACGGGGAGGGGCCGGATTGCGCATGAGCGGCGAGGACCTTTCGAACGTCGGGCCGATCGCCGCTCCGCAGGATCTGGCCGTGCAGGCGGCATTGGGCAACGCCTCGGTCGAACGCAATGGGCACCACTACTTCAACGGCCTGCAAGGTTGGCCGGAAGCGGTCGCGGCCCAGGTGCTGACCAAATATCCCGACCTCTATACGGCGGTGGATGACGCCGGAGCCCGCGTGGAAACGCAGGACGGTCGGCTTTCATGTGCGGCGGTGAATGCCCAAGCTTTTGGGGGTAGCTTGATCGACTTTTCGAGTGCGGCTACCGAGCTCTGGTTGGAGCAAGGGTGATGGAATGTAGATCAAGGCGGAGAGTGAAAGGGGTCGAGTCGGGAAAAGTTAATTACGTCCCGCAGTGGCGGGACGTAATTAACTTTTTAACGACATCAACCCCACGGGCGCGTCGACTCTCCTTCGCTGAAGCTTCGGAGGGTTCGCGCGTAACCCTTGGTTGAGCCGAAAAGCAAAACGCCTCCGGGCGAACCGGAGGCGTGGGGAAACTCTGATAATGTTCGAGCTCAGCTCTTCTTTTCCACGGACGTGGCCGTGATCATCTTCTTGCCGTCTTTTTTGACCATCTTGCCGGTGACGACGAGGTCCTCGGTGGTGCCTTGGCAAAAGAATTCACCGTGCTTCATATTGTTGGTAAAGAGGTAGGTGACGACGTCGCCGTTGTCCTTGGTGACTTGCAGGGCGTTGGTGCACTTTTCGGCTTCGGCCAGCTCGCACTTGGCACACATGCCGGTGCCTTCGAGGGTCACTTCTTTTTCTTTATGATGCTCCGCTTGGAGACCGATGGCGAAAGCAAACAAAGCGATGAGGGATAGCAGCTTTTTCATGATGGAGGAGGGGGTTAGTAACAAATTACTGCGCAAGGTGAGGTCACCCAGCGCGCGGGATACTGCCGGAGACCTTAGATAAAACCGGCCGAATCGCCAGCTTAGATCCACGCGGCGAATCAGGCTGATTTTTCAAGTCTTCTGCAGTTTTCGGTTCAGTGCGCTGAGCTTGGCCTCGAGCCTGGCGATGGCTCGCAGGACCTTGGAGCGATTTTTACTGGTTTTGATCCAGGTAGGCAGCCGGGTGATCATGCTCCATTTGCCGTCGGGTAGTCGCTCCCGCAGATCGGCTGCCACATAGCTCCGTACCTGATTCATGTGGTCTGCGTTGAAAAACCACAGGGTTTCGTTTCCGACGATCTCCCGGAGATATAGCGGTAACCCGAAGTAGGGATCGCAGCCCGGAGTGTGGATGTCACCGCGGCACCAGGTGATCTCCATTTCACTATCCCCACCGCAGCGGCCACAGTGGTAATCGATGCAATGCGGCAGATCAGATCTAAACGTGGTTTTGGAGATGCCGAGATCGGGTGCATCGGCGCTGCAGATGGGGCAGAATCTCTGACGATGACCGATGACGGGCCCCAGCCAGGTGGTGGCATTCCACTCGCGGTGAAAGCTGCCAAAACAGCTGGTGAGGCGGGCTTGTTTGGGAAACCACGTGAATTCTCCGCGGATGATCCCGGGTCCCTCGCCGTCCGGGCAGTCCACGTATATGACGTCGGCGTAACGGTAGAGCGTGTAGCCGGGATCTTTGAAAGTCTCCTTCACCGTTAGCGGGGAGGAAAAATGGTGATTACGCGATCAATCGTAAACGACCGGTCGGGCGGGCTCGGGATCGCCGACATTGTGCAACATACGTTTCGCCCGATCGATAAACTCAGGATGGTGGATCTTCTTGGGCATGGTGGCGCCGTCGATCCAGTGACCGTCGATGATATTGGTCTTGGGTTTTTCGGGCACGCCACGCTCGTGGCGGAGTAACTGGCCGGCGATCATGTCGATCGCTCCTGCCCCGATGGCCCGGGCGTCCTGAAATATTCCGGCGAACTCACCATCGGTCGAGGCGAGATCAAGATTGGCGTAGGCGATGTCTTGGGGGACCCGGAAGCCGGCGGTTTTGAGCCACTCGGGGATCTGGCGGTTGGTGCCGATCACACCGTCGGGTTTGGCTTTCTTTACCCAGCGAATGAAGGTGGCTTCGTCGACATATTCCTCCGGGCGATGGAGTAGCTTCGGGTCGGCGAGCCCTTCTTCGAAGGTTTCCAAAAGGTAGCCGGCGCTCCAGAGGTCAGCTACGCGGTGGTCCAGTTTGGCGGAAAGGGCGAAGCCGATGCGTCGCCGGTTGGCGGCGTGCATCCGGGCTACGCAAACCCGGGCACTGGCCACGTGATTGTCGTTGGCGGAGTGAAGGCGGGGAGTGATGAGCGTATGCGCCACGGTCGCGGCGGCGAATCGCTCCCATTGGAGCGAGAGGGTGCCGGGTTCACGCAGAGGGGCGATCAGCACGCCGTTGATACCGCGATTGTAGAGGATATCCCCGAGGCGTTCGGGATTGTTGTTGGCATCGCCCAGCCAAAACGTTTCGAGCCGATAACCGGCGCTGTCGGCGCGTTCGACGGCGCCCTCGTGACAACGCACGTCAAAGGCGCTGGACTTCCAATCGTCGCGGTGGGGACCGGTGGTGACCCAGGCGAGGGTGACGCGGTCGACCGGAGGCTGGCCGGCGCGGATGGCACTCATCGCCTCGGCGAGCAACGGGTTGGGCTTCCAGCCCATGTCTTTGGCGATGGATTGAATTCGTTCGCGGGTGGAGACGGGAATGCGGGGGTGGTTCCGCAGAGCCATGGAGACGGCGGCGCGCGAGACGCCCGCCTGCTCCGCGATTCGTCCCAGGGAAGGGGTGTTGGAGTGACGACGCATGGGGTTGGGTGTTAGGGGAAAGGCCGCCGACCTTGCCGGATGGGTTAACGAAAAGCAATCCATACTTTACGTTGAATAAGCAGTTTAAGGGGAGGTGCTAGGAAGGCGTGAACCGGGGGGGCGGACATGGGTGGGCGGCACGTCGGAAAATGGTAATTCCGGCTCCGCCTGCGTTAACATATTTACGACATGACCCTGTGGGGTTTGGGAGATTCCCATGCTGACGACGATTGGATCCCGCGTCCGCCGCGGCTGCGGCGAGATGCACGATATGACCTCGGGCTTGCCGCTGATTACGTCGTCTCGGCGGGGACGGAGGAGCCCGGGGTGTTCAGGAACTGGCGTCGGATGACGTCGCTGAGCTCGTGCAGCTTCACCGGTTTGGTGATGTAGTCGTCCATGCCGGCTTCCAGACATAGTTCGCGGTCGCCTTGCAGGGCGTTGGCCGTGAGGGCTACAATCTTGGGCTGATGTTCGGGTTGCAGGCGGCGACGAATTTCGCGGGAGGCGGTGAAGCCGTCCATCTCCGGCATCTGCACGTCCATGAGCACGAGATCGTATTTCTGGGCCTCCGCGGCGGCGAGGCCTTCCACGCCGTTGTTGGCCAGATC
>CAKZMS010000602.1 GCA_937128785.1 uncultured Opitutaceae bacterium
GAGTGGCCAACCGGCTCGGGCCGCCGGGGAGGGGGAGGAGGGCATATTCGGAATCGACGGTTTCCCCGCCGTTGGAAATGCGCACAAAATAGAAACCCATGTCCGCCGCGGTCGCCGGATTAATCTGCAACGTCGGGCCGGTTTCGCCCGCCAAGGAACGCAGGCCTTCGCCCGCTTTAAACCGGAACCACTGGTAGGAAAGATCCGCGCTCGAGCTGGCGGTGACACTGAAGTTGGCGGTGCCACCCGAGGCCACGTCGACCGAGGCTGGTGAACTGCTGATGGTGATGCCAGCCGCGGGATTGACCGTAAGCGTGGCCACGGAACTGGTCACATCGCCGGAGACGTTGCTCACGACCACGGTGTAATCGCCGGCATCCGCGGCGGAAGCGGAGGCGATGTTGAACGAAGCCGAATCCGCTCCAGCGATGTTGGAGCCGTCCTTCTGCCACTGAAATGAGGGGCTGGGATCTCCGCTGGCCTCAACGGTGAAGGTCACCGATCCGCCTTCAGTCACCGCTGCGGAGGCGGGGTGGGTCGGGATGGCCGGAGCACCACCCTCGGCCGCACTCACATTGATCGTGTAATTGAAGGTTCCTCCGCTAGCCGGGCCTCCCCCTTGTCCGGACTTATTGAGCCCCGCCCAAGCTCGAATGTTCATCGTGAACTCACCAGCCTCTGTAGGTATTCCAGTGATGGATACCGCGGTGTCGTTTACTGTATCGCCCATGATCCCAGTAACACTCAAACCCGGGGGAATATCCCCTCGCACTTCGTAAGAAGCCGCCGTCGCTGGCGCACCGACACCCGCAAATCCCCCGGCGACAGACGCACCCACCGTGGCCGAGGCGGGATTGCCCCCGTCGTCCGCGGTGAGCTCCGTCGCCCCCGCCACCGTCTGAACCGTGCCCAGAGCGGTGCTGCCTAACAGGATCCCCTTGAGGATCTGGCTCGCCCCCGAGGTGAGCACGAACTCGGTGGTGACCACCGTGCGCAACATCGGAGCGCGTTGCAGCAGGAACATTAGCAGGGCGGCCGGAACGTGCAGCCATCGCAGACGGTAAAAGGCGAGCGTGAGAGCAGACATGAAGATGAGTAATCAGGTTATGGAAGACTTAGTTGCAGCCGCAGCCGGAGGCTCCGACGCCCCGACCTCCGGAGGAGGCTTCGCGGGAAAAGTAAATGTGTTCGGACATGGCATCGTGCAGTTTGTCGCGATCGGCCCGCATGGTGTAATCGGCCAGGAGCCCCTTCTCCCAGGGCTGCACATTGACATTCTGACATCCCGTGAATCCGGCCGCCATCGCGACCATCACCAGTAAACTATACACTCGTTTCCATCGGTTCATGGTTGGGTCTCCTTCAGTAGTGGCAGCACATCGGCCCGAACCGTTTCCAAGGTGCTTTTGCCCCGGTATCCTTCGTGCATCGCTCGCAGTCGCCCATCGCGACCGTAGATATAACTGGTGGGCATGGCCGGCGGCTCCAAGATCGCGACCAACGACTGGTTCACATCGCGCACCGTCGCGAACCCGGGATCATTTTGAACCAGGAACTTGGTGTAATCCCGCGCCTTGCGATCCACGCTGATCGCCACAATCACGAAACCTTCGTCGGCCCACTCCTGCTGCAGCTCCCCGTAGGCCGGGAATGACGCTTTGCAAGGAGCACACCACGAAGCCCAGATGTCGATCATCACGACCTTGCCATCGAGATCGGGCACCTGCCCTTCAAGCTCGTGGGCACTCCAGTCCGGCAACGGGTCGCCTACGTCGGCGGCAACCGCAGCGGCCACCATCAGGCAACTCAGTAAAAGATAACGGCTAACTGACCACATAGTTGAAAAACCCCCGGGTTTGGTGCTTCGCACCGGTTGAAACCATGCAGCCCTCCGCCCCGGGCGTGGACTGGATAAATTCAAGGCCCTCTGTCGGACCGAGCACAAAGGCCGCGGTGGCCAACATACCGGCCTGCAGGCAACTGGGCGAAACGACGGTCACTTGGCGCAAGCCATTGGTGGTCGGCCGACCGCTGCGCGGGTCAATGATGTGGCCGTAGCGTTGTCCATCGATGACGAAGCCACGTTGATAATTCCCCGAACTGGCCACCGCAGTATCCATCGCTCCGATACTGCCCCACAGTTTACCGGGTTGGTCCGGATCCTCCAAGCCGATGTGCCAGGCCGGACGGCCCGGCGGCGTGCCCATCACGCGGATGTCATGGCCGAAATCCACCAGCACCTGGGAGATGCCGTGTTCAGCGGCGATCTGAATCGCCATGTCCACCGCGAACTCCTTACCCCATCCGCCAAAGTCCAGCGACATGCCCGCCCGCGGCAGTCGCACCCGGCCGGGTTCCCGCTCGACGGAAGCCCATCCCACCAGGTCGCGAGCGGCCGCGACCTCCGCTTCGCCGGGCAACTGCGGATGCTCCACGTGATAGTCCCACAGCTTGGCCAACGGACCGGCCGTGACATCCACGATGCCCTGAGTCATGAAATGAACAGTGCCGCACATCTCCAGCATCCGTTCCATCTCTTCGTCGACCTCGACCCACTCGCCGTTGCCGGCGGCGTGGTTGATTTGGCTCACCAGACTATCGGCACGGAATCGCGTGTAGCGCGCCTCATAGCGCATCACCCACTCCTGCAGGGAGTGTTCGAAGGTCTGCGCGGAATCCTCGGCGGGGGCTAAATACTGCACCAGGCAGCGCGTGCCCATGGCGTGAAAATCCATGCGTCGCAGCGGCACACTCGGCCCGGCCGCGGCGCGTTCCCCTTCCTGCGCGGAAGCATTCTGCTGGGATTGGATTATAGCCATAACCGTATCCCTAAAGTTATTACGTCGGCATCGACGTAGGCGCTGGGAGAAGTGATGTCGTCCCGGCCGTTCATGAGGTAGCGTTCGTAGGTCGCATCGACCGACACCCGTTCGTTGATATCCCAGATCGCCCGTAGGCCTAGCATCCAGGTATCCATGTCCGAGAGGCGATAATCGGCAGAGTAATACGGCGCTTCGCCCGTGGCTACCGGCGGAGGCACGATTGGACTGTCGTTGAGATCGACGGTGTAGAAATCCGCCGCCGATTGACGATAGAACCGAACCCCCGGGCGCAGAATGAAGTTCTCACCGAGCCGCTGAAACCAGGCGAATTCCAAAGTATGACTGCGCACGCCCCAATCGTTGCTCAAGTACCGATAGGACGTCTCGGTCGCCGCATTCAGATCTTCCAGCGCGTGATTGACGCTGAAGAAACCGATCACCTTTTCGCGTTGCGACGGACGATTCTCCGGGAACGTCAGGTCCAGTTCCAGACCGGGAAGAATCTCGGTCCGCTTTTCGATGATTTTGTATGGATCAGAAAGGTAGCCCTCTTCGAAACCGTAGGTGAGGTTGGCCGTAAAAGTCGTGCGGGGAGACACCACCTGGGTGAATCCAATAATCGCATCCTGTACTTCCTTTTGTCGCGGTTCCGGCAGGAAGGCCGCCGTGATGTCGTCGTCGGCCCGGGCATAGCCCAGCAGAAGTGTGGTGTTCTTTTGATTGAAGTAGACCTGGCTGTTGAGCGACCAGACATCGGAGAAGTAATCGATCTCCTTGCTGCTGCCGTAACCCAGCGCGAGGTCGAGGCTCTCAAACGGGTGGGTATACTCTACCTGGTAGGAGCGACGTTCGTCCTCCAAGGTCGACAGGGGCACCTGACCGTCGTCATCCGGGGGCTGGCCCGTGGGAGTCGCTCCGGTGATTGTATCGACGAGGCCCACCATGCGAAGTTTCGAACCATTGGCCCAGGTCTGCTCGGCTTCGCCGTAGTGCGAATCAACCCGGATACGATCGTCAGCCTCCGGCCACGTTTGGAACTTGTAGTGCAGGGACGCCTCCGCCCGTGCGTTGCGCTGGGGCAGTGATAGC
>CAKZMS010000603.1 GCA_937128785.1 uncultured Opitutaceae bacterium
AGACAAGCGGCACCAAACCGTCATCGATCTCATCAATACGCCCGACAAGCACACCCTGCATCTGGTCGGCCGACTCGATCTCAACACTTCCGGCCTCGTCCTGCTGACCAACGATGGCGTTTGGTCCAAAGCGCTGATGCATCCCGACCGGAAGGTCGCAAAAGTCTACCACGTGACCACGCAGGAACCGATTCCAACCGACGCTCCGCGGCATTTTCGAAACGGATTTTACCTGCAGACTGAAGACCTGACGACCCTTCCCGCGAAACTGGATCTCCTCTCCCCCCACACCGCTCGCATCACGTTGCACGAAGGTCGCTATCGGCAGGTGCGGCGTATGTTTCACCGCGTCGGGTGCAAGGTCATCAAACTCCACCGCGAACGCATCGGTGAATTCGTCCTGCCCGACGACCTCGCTCCGGGCGACTGGCGCCACTTGTAAACGCCCAACCTGCTCCCTTCAAAACGGTTAAAAACCCCCGCATCAAAACCGTGTTCCGATTACAAAATCAGCCCCCTCTCGGAAGCCCATTTTGATTGAAAAAAAGGCACCATTCTGCACCCTCAATTCAGTCGGGCGATTCGTCCGACAAGGTGTCTGAAAAAGGATGCCATAAAAAGACCGCCGGACGCTCGTCGCCCGGCGGTCGTTGTTTTCGCCGCCGGCTCGAGCGTCTGCTTTCCGACCCTGGGATCCGCCACCAGCAAGCTGATTCGCTAGATCTTACCGCCGCTGTTCTCCGTCGCTTTGATCCAATCAATATCAAGGGAGAAACCACCGGGATTTTTATCCCCCAAGAGAATCCCGATCGATCGAATCTGCGCCGGATCCAGAGGCGGGGCATCGCGAATCGTCCGACCCCGCCAGCCTGCCACAAAGTCACGCAAAGGAATCACATGGGTCTGCCACTGTCCCAACTTGGTGGCAAAGGTGGCGCTGTAGTCGGGCGCCCGCCAACCGTTCGACATGCGCAACCGTAATTGGTCGGCCCGCCCATCGCCCTTGGTGCGAATGACAATGGCCCGGGACCCCGACATATCGGGAATGCGCCCGGACGCGCGTACGGAGGCGAATCCCCCGTTATTCTCCAATGACAGTATTCCGCTGAACCGCACGGTTTGGTCATCGATTCGATCAAGACTGCTGTTGGAGATCCCGCCCATCACGCTGTCGTTTACGATCTGCCAACTCAGATCCACGTCACCCCGCTCGAAGTCTTCGATAATCATACCGCGGGCGACGAGTGATCCCAATAAGGCCAGGGCCAATGCGCTCAGTTTAGCTCGAATTCTCATGCGGGAACCTGCCTAGAAACTACTCCCGGTCAAACGCCGAGAGTCGCGGGGGCAGCCTGAACGGACGTAGTGCCGTGCTTCAGACAGGCACTTAGAAAACGCCGGCTAAAGCACGGCGCTACGTTGAACACCAGTCCTCAGGCCGTCGGCCCCGGCAAGTGCCCCTCCAACAGACTATTCGCCCAGGCCGCATCGATGCGATGCCACTGTCCGATTTCGAGAAGGGCACTGTTCGCGATGGGCGCGAGTAATTCAGCCGTGTCCTCAAACGCCTCCCGGGTGGTGCCGATGAACTGGGTCGTGCCCCCTTCCGCCAATACCGCGAACTGCAATTCCACCGCGTCCTCCGCCCCTTTGCCTAGTCCCGCAAAGAGTAGCTCCCCTTCCGGCACACCCTTCGGCGATGCGGCCATGGATGCTTTGAACAACTCCATGGTTTGGTCATCGAATTGGTTTTCGAAAATGTGGGTCTTCTCGACCAACTGATTTCGCGATGTGACCCATCGCAGTCGATAACCCGCCAGCACATCACCCAACGCCGTCCCCGCGAACGGCGGCTCCGCTCCATCGTTTGCCAACCAGACCATGAACTGACGCTCCGGGTCGTGATACAGCATGGGATACCCGATCTCGCTGGAGTGCCCACAGGACTCACACGAAAACCGCGTTAACGAGCCGTCTTTCAGCGCCGTTTTCTTCTCCGGATTGAGGCCGACGTTCAGCGAGTTCCAAGCCGTAAAGCTTTGTTCGGCCCCGCACTCGGGACACTTGATGGTGATTTCGGAAGACTGGCTCACGGCGTGATGGGGAGGCACGCCATCACGAAGTTCCCTGTATCAAGTTTCAAGGAACAAGCGCGTGGTGGCCATCGACCACGGGGTCATCCCGTTTTTCCGACGTGACCCCTGCCCTCGCAGAAACAGTCTCCGTGAGCCTCGTCCTCTTCGCGGCCAAGTCCCGCGCCCTGCCCGAGTCCCCCGCCCGCTTGTTTCATCGAAACATCGATGCCATTGTTGGCACCTGAACATTGACGTCATTCTCACCTGGTTCTCCGCCGTATCTTTTCTCTTTTTCGGGGCCGCCTGCTTTCTGTCTTCCGCCATGCAGCAGGAATACGCCCGGTATGGACTTACGCGGTTCCGCAACCTGGTGGGCGGACTCCAGTTGTTGGGAGCGGTTGGCCTGTTGGTCGGTTTGCATCAACCTTGGGCCGGACTGATGGGATCGGGCGGGCTCGCCCTCCTGATGATGTTGGGCGTGGGAGTTCGCATCAAAATCAAGGATTCGCTGCTTCAAACCCTGCCGGCGTTCGCCTACATGATCTTGAACGCCTACCTTTGCGGGGCGGCATTCTAGCGTTCACGGCCCGATGGGGCTCATAGCATCAGCAACGCGATCGCCAGTGCCAACATGCCCGCAGCGGGCACGGATTTTGCAACCGGATCCTTCACCTTCGCGTGCATCGCAATGGCGCCTAGCATCAGGACCACCAGGACGGACGCAGCCGGCTTGACCAGAGCAGGCATCCAGATCCCTCCAATCAAAGCGATGGCGATACTCACTTTGAGCACTCCCACGATCCACATGACCCCTCCGGGCAAGCCGTAGGCGGCAAACTCTTCCCGGATGGATTTCGCATCACCTCCCCGGTAGCGCGTCGCCTGCCCCGCCCGAACCAGCCAGACATTCAGCAAACCAAGGGCAACGATGACTTGCAGGACGAGGGGCAAAGATTCCATGCCGAAAGCTAAGTCAGAATCTGGATCTGCACAACACGGTTCCTCTTTCCCGATCACCCGCGGCCTAATTTGCCAGGCCGCTGACGGTCTCAATTAAGAGCGTTTCCAGGGCCTCCCGATCCACCTCCAACACCACATCGGCCAACTGCTCACCGAGCCCGGGCTCATAGTGGGGGCGCCACGACAGGGTGTCGCCGTAGGCCGCGCCGGGATCGGTGCTGTAATCGACAAACAGCTTCTCCCCTTTTTTCACGGTCGACGGATCCAACCACACCGCTGCCGCGATTTCGTCCCACAACGGAAATCCGGTCGGCCATGCCTCCAGCAGCTCCGCCAATGCCGGAGGAGCCACGGCTTCGATTTTTGCCATCAATTCAGGAGTCAACTGGGTGGCCGTGGAAGGATCCACCGGCACCACCGTGATTTTGCGCCACGGACTACGGGAAACGATCCTGGCGGCTTCCGGGTCGACACGAATGTTGAACTCCCGACGCGGCGAATTGGCGAACTCCCGGGCGAAGTCTGCCGCAATCGGATTATCCAAGGTTTGCCGGGGATTGAAACTGCCGCCCATGTAAACCAGCTCCTGCGCGAGACTCGCGAACTCCGGATCAAGCCGCTGCGCCAATGCCAGATTTGTCATGGGGCCGCCTTCGATGATGGTAACCTGCCCCGGATACTTCCGCACCATCCGGATCATGAAATTCGCCGCGATATCATCAGCAGGCACCGTCCGGGGTAAGCCCCACGAAATTTCCACCGGATCATTGGGGCCGTAGTAACGGGGCAACGCCTGCGCCGTCTCTTCCACCCACTCTTTCATCCACGCCCCCTTCCAGGTCAGTCGGCCATACCGCGTTTCCCACCGTTCCGTTTCCAACTCCGTGTTTACCAATGGATGCAGGGCACCAGGCACGACCGGCACATCCGTCCGCCCCGCTGCCTCCAATCCGACCAGATTATACGCCGTCACGCGATTCGCCCACGTATTGCCGGATACGGTGGTCAGGCCCAAAACTTCAACTTCTTCACTGCCCAGCAACGCCAGATGCATCAGACCGAAGCCGTCATCGTTGATGATCACCTTTCGCTTCCCGGCCGCCGCCGAAAGACCGCAACCCAGCATTAGCACCAAACCAAAGAGAACCCGAAGCACCACAGTCATGACTCCATCCGAGCATTCCGAGTGCCAGACCGAAAGCCTATTAGGCACGAACTCACCCGGGTGACGGTCATCCGCCCCGGCTGACCTTAAAAAATCAAAAGGGCTGTAGGTTTGCGCCTCGAAAGCAGTTTCGTTTCCCTCTCCCCTCTCTTTTCCCCGCTCCCCATGTTTCTTCGAATCTTCTGTTTCACCGTCCTTTCCAGTCTGTTGGCTCCGGAGGTTCTGGCCCAACGCCCACGGGCGCACGAAAAACTCTACACCCAGCATTGTGCCACTTGTCACGGTGCCGACGGCGCCGGCGGCCAAGGCCTTTCTCTTGTTGATGATATTTGGACCCACGGTTCCGACGATGCCTCGATCGCTCGCGTGATCGCCCAGGGCGCGGCCGAAGGAGCCATGCCCGCCTATGGCGACGTCCTCACTGACGATCAAATCCGCTCACTGGTCGTAATGATCCGGGAGTTGCGCAACCGACCCCGTTTTGACGCTGCCAAACTCGAAGCCGCCGGCACGGACGGGCGCTACTCCTCCCGGCTCGCCGACTTCACCTTAACCGAAGTCTATGCGACCCCGGGAGTGCTGTGGGGTCTCGATTTTCTGCCAGACGAACGGATGATTTTGTCCTCCCGTTCCGGTCGCATCGTCATCACCGACGGACACACGGAAACGGTGATCCGAGGCACCCCCGCCGTGCACGACGAAGGTGACATTGGCATGCTCGACCTACGGCTGCACCCCGACTACGCCAACAACGGCTGGGTCTACGTCGCCGCCAATGTCGATGGCGATCCCCACACGGACGATCGCCGCGCCATGACCGAGATCATCCGCGCCCGCATTCGCGACGGCCGATGGGTCGACGAGGAACGTATCTTCCGGGCCCGACCCGAACATCGGGCGATGGCGCGCCAACGTTTGGGCTCCCGTTTCCTTTTTCACGAAGGGTATCTCTTTTTCTCCATCGGCGACGGTGGCCCCGAGGACCAGCCTTCGCAGCACCTCGACGCGCCCATCGGCAAAACCTACCGCATCTACGACGACGGTCGCATTCCTCCCGACAATCCGTTCGTGGGTCACGATCAACCCGACGTCTACGAAGCGATCTGGACCTACGGCAACCGCAACGTGCAGGGCTTTGCCGTACAGCCTTCATCGGGCTTGCTCTTCGCGTCGGAGCATGGACCCCGCGGGGGCGATGAGTTGAACATCCTGAAGCCCGGCGCGAACTACGGCTGGCCGCTGGTGACTTATGGCATCCACTACAACGGCGAACCCATTTCCGCGCTCCAACGGATGGAAGGGGTCGAGGACGTGGTGCTGCAGTGGACCCCTTCCATCGCCGTTTGCGACATCCATTTCTACACGGGCGATGACTTTCCGGCTTGGCGCGGCGATCTGCTCGTCACCGCTCTCGGCCGCGAACACCTCCGACGTTTGCGTTTCGAAGGCACTCAAGTCGTCGAACAGGAGCTCCTCATCAGTGACATCGGCCGTGTCCGCACCATCTCAATCGGACCGGATGGCGCGCTGTATCTTGTCACCAATCATCGAGGGAATGATCCCCGCAGCCAAGTCTTCCGGATGGATCCGGCTGACTAGGAACCCCCCTCACGCCGGGCAGGCGCGCCGGTAAGCAGCCAGGATTCGTTCGATTTGAGCGTCGGTTTCCGCGGATGGAGCACTACGGCTGGGATCCGCGTCGAACCCGGCGATGGTTTGCTTCACGCCTTCCGCAAATGGAATCTTGGCTTCGAACCCGGGCACCACCGATTTCAACTTGGTGTTGTCGAACAGGGCGGTGTGGGACTTGTCACCGAGCAGCGTACCTTCCCAGTCAGGCTGATGGGCGATGAGGAGTTCGGAGGCAATGTGCACCAGTTTGGGCGCATCCACTCCCGCTGCTTGGGCCGTGAGCCGGTAAATTTCGTTCCAGGTCAGGGCCTCATCGGACGTGATCTGGAAGTCCTGGTTGATCGCGGCCGCGTTCTTGAACAGCCCCGCCAGACCCCGCGCGAAGTCTTCGGCATGCGTAATGGTCCAGAGCGTCGTGCCGTCACCGGGAACGATCACCGGCAGACCACGGCGCATCCGATCGACCGCCGTAAAATCCGTCCAACCACCGATGGGGATCAGAATAACCGAATCGTAGGTGTGCGACGGACGCACGATGGTGTAAGTGACCCCTTCGGCCCGGTCCGCTTGATCGATCAATACCTGCTCCGCTGCAATCTTGTCGCGGGAGTATTGCCAACGCGGGTTTACCAGGGGTGTGCGTTCGGTGGTCGGCGCAAACCCGGTTGGTTTGGCGTAGGCCGAAGCCGAACTAAGAAAGATGTATTGGTCACAACGACCGCGAAACAACCGCAGGTCGCGTTCAACGTCTGCCGGAGTGAAACCGATAAACTGCACCACCACATCGAAGTGATGGCCGCGGAGTTTCTGCCGGATGTCGGTTTCAGCGTCGTTGTTGATGTCACAGCACACCTCCTGCGCGCCCGCGATACCCGGGCGCCCGGGTCGGTGCATCAGCCAGAGTTCGTGCCCCTGGGCGAGAGCCAGCTGGCTGCAGGCCGTGCTGATGTTTCCGGTTCCGCCGATGAAGAGAATTTTCATGGATAGGTTTGAGAAAACGGCAGGAGAACAGATTCGGCGAGGCGGGAAAACCAGAACCCAAATCCAATTGGGGTCACGGCGCCGGCAGGACGGTGACCGTGAAAGCTTCGAGGCTGTGAGAACGCAGCCTGTCCGCTTCGGCTGTCGTCAGCGCATCACCCGCCACCACAAATCGGTTCACGTAGTGAAGCCGGGCTGCCCCTTCGCGGCGGGCATGCAGGATCACGCGGGACGAACCCATCGCCCCATCCACCGTCTCTACCGCGACGACCTCCGCATCTTCACTGGCCAGACCCAGCCAAAATCCGCCGGGAACCGGCATCCGGGCCGGGGTCTTGAGGGCGGTAAACGACTTCCCCACCACCATGGTCAGTGGAGCCTTTGCCTCTTCCCGGGAGTGTTGAGGGACGAGATACCGAATACCCTGGCAGCCCGTCAGGCCCAGCACACCCACGAGTATAAAAAGGACTCTGGCCAAAGAATTAAGGAAAACGGCAGTCACTCCCCCGAGGATTGCCCGGGTGGGGTGATCTTCAATCCCGAACGCAGCTCCCCGGCTATACCGCACCATGCGCCAGCATGGCATCGGCTACCTTGATGAAGCCTCCCACATTGCTGCCGTTGACATAGTTCATGCCGTCTTTGGTTTCGCCGAACTCCACACAGCGTTCGTGGATGTTCTTCATGATGTCCTGCAGTCGCTCATCTACCTCCTCGCGAGACCAGGACAGACGCGCCGAATTCTGGCTTTGCTCAAGCCCGGAAACCGCCACGCCTCCCGCGTTGGCCGCCTTGGCCGGACCGTAGAGGATTCCGGCATCGGTGAACAAGTGCGCGCCGTCGAGGACCGTCGGCATGTTGGCGCCCTCCCCGACTGCTTTCACCCCGTTGTCCAACAACGTTTGGGCCTCATCCACGCTGATTTCGTTCTGCGTCGCACACGGCAATGCCACGTCAACCGGCACCCCCCACGGGCGTTGGCCGGCGTGGAATTCCGCGCCCGAATACTTGTCGGCGTATTCGCTGATACGACCACGCTTTCCTTCCTTCAGATCTTTCACGAAAGCCAGTTTGTCTTGGTCGCTCCCGTCTTGGTCGTAAATGAAGCCGCCGGAATCCGACAGCGTCACCACCTTCGCCCCCAGCTCAATGGCCTTCTCGGCGGCATAGATCGCGACGTTACCCGATCCGGAAATCGAAACGCTCTTTCCCTCGATCGAGTCGTCGATGTGTTTGAACATGTTTTCACAAAAATAGACACATCCATACCCCGTCGCCTCCTTGCGCAGCAGACTCCCGCCAAACTCCAGTCCCTTGCCGGTGAGCACGCCGGTGAAGCCGTTTTCGAGCCGTTTGAACTGACCAAACAGGTAACTGATTTCACGTGCGCCCACGCCGATGTCGCCGGCCGGGATGTCGGTATCCTTGCCGCTGTGGCGGTGCAGCTCAGTCATGCGTGACTGGCAGAATCGCATCACCTCCCGCTCGCTTTTCCCCTTGGGGTTGAAGTTCGAACCTCCCTTGGCTCCTCCCATCGGCAATCCGGTGAGACTGTTTTTAAAAACCTGCTCAAAGCCGAGGAATTTGAGAATGCTCTGCGTGACCGACGGGTGAAAACGCAGTCCTCCCTTGTAGGGACCGATGGCGTTGTTGAACTGCACGCGCCAAGCACGATTGGCCCGCAATTGGCCGTCATCCGTCTCCCAGGTCACCCGGAATATCACAATCCGATCGGGTTCGGTCATGCGCTCCAAAATCTGGGCATCCTGATAGGCCTTTTTATCCAACACCACCGGCATGACACTCTGCACGACTTCCCGCACGGCTTGGTGAAATTCCTCCTCGGCGGGATTCCGATGGATCAATCCACTCATGAACTCTTCAACGGCTTTATCGGTGGGGTTACTCATAATTTCAAAGGGTCGGAGATTAGCCAAAAGGCAAGGAGACTACGCGGCTGGAAGCGGCAATGGTGCCGCCGTATTCCCTACCTCCCCATCGTTCTATTACTCGTTCTCGATCCACCACCGAAGGCAACGAAGCCGTCAGCACGTTGGTTTTAACCGCAGATATGCACAGCTGGACTCGGAATCCGTCAGCCCGCAGATTTTTCACGAAGGGCACGGAACCTAAAATAAAAGCCGGCGTAATCTCATGACAGCAGATGACTGGATGAACAAAGCCATGACCTTGATACTTGATACCTGAAACTTGTTACTTCGGCGAAGTCCGCTTGCTACTTGTTAATTCTTTAGGAGCGCGGATCCACGTAGCGTTCGGCCAATTGCCCCAACGTGGTGCGGCCTTGATGATCGGAAAGCTTCAGGAGTTTGAGAAAGATCTGCGCGGTGATGAAAGCGTCGCCGGTCGCCGTATGGCGGTCGTGAGGATCGATATGAAACTGACGACAGAGTCCATCCAGACTGAAGTCCCGAAACGGTGACACCGTGTGTCCGGTCGCCGCCGCCATGGCTTCGAACACGCCGGCGTCTTCCAGGTGCAGGGTGACTTCCATGGTGTCGATCCAGCGGTTGGTCAGGTCGATCCCGAACTGGCGCTGGCAGGCGTGTTGGATCACTTCGACATCGAAACCGATATGGTGGCCCACAATGACCCCGTTGCCCAGGTAATCGAGGAACCCGCGCAGGGCTTCATCTTCCGACACCCCTTCGCGGGCGGCCTCTTCCGCCGTGATACCATGCACCACGACCGCGGACGTATTGTGGCTGATGTGGAGGAGCGATTCGAACTGGTCTTCCAGCAGGATCTCTCCGCCCGTCACGGCGATGGCTCCGATGGTAATGATCCGATCGCGTTCGGCATCAGTGCCGGTGGTCTCGCAGTCGAGCGAAACAAACCGCACATCACGCACCGGCGTGTCATCGCCGGCGGCGGACGTGAGCGAGGCAAGGTAGCGGGATACTTCGGGTGGGAGCGAGGAATCGGCGTCGGACATGGGGACGAGCGATTGGAGTTATTGGTCGGGAGTGAAAAAATGGTTAACGGCAACATCCATGAGTCGACCCACGGTGCGGAAAATCGTTTTGACGCGCTGAATCTCCCCGGATGTGAGCTCATCGGGGCGCACCAGGCGGGCGTCGTCCCCGCGGCGCAAACCGACCCGCGTCTGCAGCCGCAGCGCATAGTCAAACGCCTGCTCGGCTTCGTGGAACACGCGGGCATACTGAGGCAACGCTATCGCGGCCTTGCTGAGCCGATCGGGAGTAAACGTGGCGTCCTCCATCCCCAATCCCAGCGCAAACACCCGCGCCAAATCCACCAACGGACCGAGGGCATTGGCCTTGGTGTTGATCGCATCGGAGGTGCCGCCTGCTTTGTCGAGGACCCCGCCGCGAAAAACCGTCACGGGGGGCAGATTACGCATGGCCGCGGTGGCGAGCACGGGAATGAACTCCGGATTGAGCTTGATATGCTCAAAAATGGCGTGGCGAATTTGGGTCACGAGTGAGCGATCTCCGGTAACCGCCCGCAAATCAAAGAAAGGCGTGTGCCGAATGATGTCATTGTTGACCGGGTCGATGACCCACGGGCGGTAGGTCTCCGCCCAAGCCGAAACCGACTGACACCAGTTCGGATTGCTGGACATGCGATTGTAGGTATCCAAAGGAAACCGACAGACTGAAAACGTCGTGCCCATTTCGTTGGCGAGCGCACTGAACCATTGGAGCATGGGCTCCTCATCAAATCCCGGGGGCGGATCCGCGTAGACGATGCCGGTGCGCTGGCTGGAGCGGAGCAGGCGCTCTTTGCGGCCCTCCGAGTGAAAGGCGATCCAGGCCCAGGGCAGCTCAGGCTCGACCAAACCCTGCGCGGCGAGCTTTTGCTTCGCCAGTTCGATGGCTTGTTCGGCGAGCATGCGATCCACCTGCGCGATGAAATTGGTGAGCCACTGAATCGGCGCCTCGCCTTCGATGTAGCGCAGCAGCAACTCATCGGCCCGGTCGCGGAGTCGACGCAGTTCGTTGATATCGAGCGCGAGCGGAAACTCCTTGGACAGGAAAATCGGCACATTGCCGTGCATGGCCTGAATGGTCTTCTCCCCCACCACGCCGACCACTCGGCTATCCGGCTTCCCCGTTTCGGTCACCACCAGATGATGGCGGCGGTGGCGGATCATCTTAATGATAATGTCTCCCGCCGGCTGGTTGGGCGCCACGGTCACAACCGGCGAACTCATGATCTCACTCACCGGTCGATCAACGGCCACCTCCCCGGACGCAACCCGGCTGGAGAAATTGGCTTCGGTCAAAATCCCCAGGGGGCATCCTGAACCATCCACCACGACCACCGCCTCCTGGCGGCCCGGCGAGATACTCATGGCCACATCCTTGATGGGATCGTGCGGGCTCGCGGTGAGCAGGCGATTGGCGGCACGCGCGTCCAACTCGGCGGATTGCGTCAGCCAATAGGCGGCATCGGCTTCCAACTCCAGAGACTCCGTGGTGGTTTCCGCCCGTCCAATCACGTCTTCAATCGAGAAATAGGACTTCAGGAAATCCACCGCTGGCGGATATTTGGCGCAGGTTGCCAACAAGACCTCCGCCGAAAGTGCATACAGGATGCTCTCCTGCGCCACCCGGGCCGTAGCCGGAAACGGTGACTGGGGATTCTTCCAGTCAATGCCGAGTAAGTCGCCTTCGGCCCGCACATCGATCAAGTCTTCCCCGTGCTCTCCGGGACGGTAGAGATTGATGGTGCCGCGCTGAATCACCCAGATGAATTTGCCGCGGGCATCACCGTTACTGAACACGATCTCGTCGGCCTCGTGGAACTTAACCCGACCTCCTTTGGCGATCTCCAGCAAATCGGGTTCGCTGAGATACTCAAAGGGGGGATATGCCTTGAGAAAGTCAGCGACGCGCAGGGAAATGCTGGAGGTTTTCAACAGGGGACACGCAAAGGCATTGCGGCTGCAAAAGGAAGTGCGAACGCGCTGAATATTCTGCATCTGCCCGCGACTAACCGGGCCGACGGATACCACGGTCAGTTGACGGGCATGAGCAGTATGCCCTTGGCCCGGCGACGAACTGATTGTTCAGTGGCTTTCTAACCTCACTCCGATTCCCAAATGTCCCAACCGATCCTCATCAACGGCCAATGGCGCGAGTCCGCCGCCGACACCCCCACCTTCTCCCCGGTCAACCCCGCCACGGGTGAAACCCTGGCCTCCGCCTACCCACTTTCGGCCCGGGAGGAAATTGACGAAATGCTCGACGCGGCGACCCATGCGGCGACGGAATTGTGCGGCACCTCCCCCGAACAGATCGCAGCCTTCTTGCATGGCTATGCCGACGGTATCGAAGCCGCTGCAGATCAGTTGGCCGAAATCGCTTCGACCGAGACAGGATTACCCGTCGCGCCTCGCCTCACCGGAGTCGAGATTCCGCGCCCCACCGGACAACTCCGCCACGCCGCCGCCGCCGCCGTCAGCGAGGACTGGACGCAACCGGTCATCGACACCGCGACCAATCTACGTTCGCGCCTCGAGTCACTCGGCAAACCGGTGCTCGCGATCGGACCCAACAATTTCCCCTTCGCTTTTAACGGCATCGCCGGAGGCGATTTCGCCGCGGCCATCGCCACCGGCCATCCAGTGATTGCCAAATCCCCCCCCCCCCCCCCCGCCACCCACCCCCCCCCCCCCGCCGCCGCCCCTGCCGCCGCCCCGCCCGCCGGCCTCCCCCCCCCCCCCGCG
>CAKZMS010000604.1 GCA_937128785.1 uncultured Opitutaceae bacterium
GTTGGTCAGAGACATAATTGAGGTATTTCCAGTCAACGTGGTCACTAGCATTCGTAAATCTGAATTCCAAAATCAAAAATTGAAGTGACGCCTTCGCTCGAAAATCTGCAGCAGTTGCTGAAGAAACTGCCGGGGCTTGGCTACCGTTCGGCCGAGCGCGTCGCTCTTCATCTGCTGTTGGAAAAACCTGAATCACTTCCGGTTTTGGTGAATGCCTTGCAAACCGCGGCGACGTCGGTTCGACGCTGCGACCGCTGCGGGCATTTGGCGGAGGACAAGCTATGCGAGATCTGTGCCGACGAGAAGCGAGACGCCCGGATCGTTTGTGTGGTTGAAAACGTTCCCGATGTCATCGCATTGGAACGCAGCGGAGCTTATCGCGGCGTTTATCATGTTCTTCATGGTAAGTTATCGCCCCTGCAGGGAATCGGTCCCGAGCAATTGAACCTTACCCCGTTGCAAGATCGTCTGGATTCCGGCGAAATTGAGGAACTGATCCTCGCCTTGTCCAACGATGTGGAGGGCGAGGCGACCTGTCATTTTCTGACCTCGGAAATGATTCCGGCCAATCAGGAGGTGGCTGTCAGTCGAATAGGTTTTGGCCTGCCCAGTGGAGGCGGTGTGGTTTATGCTGATTCGGTGACCCTCAAAAGTGCTCTCGATGGCCGTCGAACCTACTCCTGACTCAGTTCATTCTATGGGAGGATGGTGCGCCGAGAGGGAATGGTTTCGCTAAAGCGAAATCCCTTTGGGATCGATCTGCTAGATCGCCCCATCTACGGCCCGCAACTGCGGGCCTTCGTCGAACCTCGGGGTTCGCTTCCCCCTAGAGTTATTTGGTGGTCGCTATCGGTCATTGTGGTCGTTCAATCGCCGACTTTTCTGGTGCGCCGAGAGGGAATCGAACCCTCCTCTCAAGTATGGGAAACTCGCATTCTACCGATGAACTACCGGCGCTTAAAGAAGAGGAACCTTTGAAACCCGAATGGACGGTTTCGGCAACCCCGAACTAGGCGTCGGCTTCGGCGGGGATGGGGACGAGGCGCTGCCAGCGGTCCATGATGCGGCACTTGATGTCGGTGGGGGCGAGGCCATTGGCGGAGCGCAGAATTTCCACGCTGCTGCCGTGCTCCACGAAGCGATCGGGCCAGCCGATGCGTTCGAGCGGACATGCCTCGTCGATGTCCTGTAAGGCCTCCAAAACTGCGGTGCCGAATCCACCCGTCACGACGTGATCCTCCATGGTGACTAGCATCGCCGAAGACGTGGCTTGTTTCTCCCGTAGATCAATGTCCAGGGGGTTGGCGAAAC
>CAKZMS010000605.1 GCA_937128785.1 uncultured Opitutaceae bacterium
GAATTTCCCGTCTAGAGACATGTCTATTCTAGCCGGACGAGAGGGTAGAGGCAGGTGTTTCTCGATGCTACCCGTGAGTGCATTCCAGAGGGTCAGTTTTTGTTCGATCCCAATACTAATGACCAAACCTTCGTCGCTCATTTGCATGCCAAGAATCTCTTCGTATTCCAGGCTCAGATCCCGTTTGTGAAAACGGTGGAGTACCCCCCGCTTGGCGGGATCCCAAAGCACGAAATTGCCACTACGAGAAAGAATCAGCCAGCGGTTCCCGGATGGTGATGCCGTGATCGAATCGATAGCCTCGGGGGATTCGAAAGGATTGATTTCAATGGCACCTGAACCGGTCGTAGTTTTCAACTCGATCAGGCGATCTTGCCTGGTAACAAGCTGGGTGACGTCGGGACCGGCCTGGACGACTGCTCGAATGTCATTCCGTTCCCAGAGCTTGGTGAGAGAGTCCAATTCCCAGACCACGCATTTGGCGTCAGAGCTCAGGGTGATCAAAAACGACGAACTCGTATCGATGGTAACTTCGAACATCCCCGCATCGGGGTGCAGGGTAAACTGGGCTTGAGTGCTTTTCTGATTTGGAGCGCCGATCTGCCAGCGACGGACTTCGCCCTTTCGATCAGAGGACCAGACGAAGTTCTCGTCCGCCGAGTAGGCCAGACTATCGATCTGACTTCCGCTGCCGCGCAACTCAAACTCAGTTTGGTGGGCTTCGGTATTCCATTGGACGATTCGATTTCCGTAGGTTGAGACCACAAACCGATTGCCCGAACGATTGAAACGAATGGTGCCCCCGCCGGAGGTCAGGGAGAGGGGGGTAAAGTTTTCAGCCCGAAGATGAGGGGGGCCGAGATGTAGCTCCCTGGTGTGATAAAGGATTTTGTCGCCCTGCGGAGAAATAGATGTGGGCACGGCGTGAGCCGCGGCCAATCCCGGGTTGGATTTTTGCCCGGTGCGCATGTCAATCACCCGCCAGTATTGGGTTTGATCCGTTCTGGCATCACGGGTGGTAACCAGATTGGTGTAACTAAGGTCTACCGAAGCGGAAGCCTCTTGAAATAGCCAACGTCGATCACCCTCCATTTGATCAATAGGCCACGACACTTCATCCTCACCCGTCTCATAGTTCCAGATAGCCAGACGGTGAGGCTGATTTTGAGGACCGTCTTCAAAATAGAGTAGTCGTGGAGCGTGGGGATCCACGGCTAGAGGGCGGTTGATTCCGGCTTTGGCGGGAACCGGGTCCCGTTCGCCTGTTTCCAGCGACCACGTTTCCAGAGCGTAGTTGGGATCTGACCCCACGATACGGGTGCCATCAGGCGTAAATCCTGCGATACGGTGGATGCCGGGAATATTGCGAACAAACTCCCCCGTCTTTTGGTCGTAGAGTTCCACGGTGGGTAGGTTATTGTCGACGGCCACCCACCGCCCATCCGGGGATGCTTCGATCCGCGTCACGATGTCCCCGGAAGGCCGAATGATTTCGGCGGGATCTCCCTGGGCCTCGCGATACAAGGCGTGCCATTCGAATCCGCGCAGATCGGGATCATCGAGTTTTGGTATGGCGCGTTCCAGTGATTCTCGGGCGACGCCATAGTTGCCCACCTGCAAGGCCCGTTGAGCGGCGGCGATGCTGGCGTCGTAGAGGGTGCGGCGAGTCAGGTCGGCTAGCTCCGCCTCGGCGGCGGCGCGGCCGGCCGCTTCGACGTTGGCGCGGTTGCGCTCGATGGTGGCCCCAATGCCGGCGACGATGGCCACCGCTACGGCGGCGAGCACCCACTTGCGGGCGCGGGCCAAACCTTTCTCGGCGAAACGCAGTCGGCGAACGGATTTGCCGGCTTCGAGCAGGTTCAGCTCATGCAGCAACGACTCGGCATCGGGGTAGCGTTCGCTGGCGAGTGGCGCACACGCTTTAATGATGGTCTCGTTGAGTTCGAGCATCTCGGCGCGATCCGGCCGGCTGGCAAAGTCGGGGGGAAGGCTGGGGAAGTCCTGACGGTCAAGTCCGGTGACGAGCTCGTAAAGCACCTTGCCGAGGGAAAAAACATCGGCGGCCCGCGTGCCCGGACCTTCCGGGGGAACAAACCCTTCCGTGCCCACGAAGGTCATGGCCTCGGAGGCCACGCTGACCAAACCGATGTCGGCGAGTTTGGGTCGGCCGGCCACCATGATGACATTGGACGGTTTGATATCGCGGTGCACCAGGCCGGTGCGGTGCAGTTCGGCCAGTCCCGCTGAGAGCTCGATCGCGTAGCGAATAACGTCCTCCGTCGGGACGTAGTCCGATTGATCACGCACCGCCTTGAGGGTGAGCGGGGCGTAGCAATCCGGATCGATTTCGCGACCGGTGACCACGTCGTCGGCCAACTCCATGACGTAGTAAAAAAAACCCGCCGCTTCATTCCGGCCGACGTGCAACAACGCCAGTTGGCGGGCCTCGCCCTGGGTCAGGCGGATGAAATCGGTGAGCCCGCGAAACTCCCGTTCGTAGGGTTCAACATCGGTGAAGCGTTCCCGCCAGACCACCTTGACCGCCCGGAGCATCCCGGTGGCTCCGCGGGCGAGCCACACATCACCATAGCTGCCCCGGCCGATGATACGCAGCAGCGTAAAGTCGGGGACAGGCGGGACGGGCGGGCTGGTTTCCTCCGGCGGCACAAACGTCAGCCAATGAAATAATTGTGGCAGCGTCCAACGTCAAAACGCCGCCGTCGTCCGATCAGTTGTGATATTCGCGCAGGCGCTTCACCTCGTGCTGCAGCTGTTTTTTGAGACGATGAGTGATCAGGTAGACGGTGGGGCGATTGATCCCGAGGTCCGCGGCGATCTGGGCGACGGGCTGGCCGCAGCGAGCATGCAGATCGAACGCCTGAAAGTGTTTGGGGGGCACGCGCCGAGCCAAGCGCTCCATGGCGGTCTCAAGCACGTGTTTTTGCCATTCCAACTCCCAAAAATCCTCGGTCGATTCCTCGGCGATGTTCTCGAAAGGGTCGTTGGTCGGCTCTTCTTCACCGGCGTGATAGCGTTCGCTTTGGGAGCTGGCGCGGTCGCGTTGGCGAAATTTGTCGGCGATGCGCCAGCGGGTCTGATTCATCAACCACCGGCGGAACGCCCCGCGATTTTCCCGCGCCTCGTAGTCTTTGATGCGGTTGGCCACGTTGCTCAGCACATCCTGCACGACCTCGTCGGATTCGGCGTGATTGAGGCCTGCCCGTAGGGCGAGTCCCCGAATAAAACGACGATAGAGGCGGTAGAATTCATCCCAGCTCTCATTATCGCCCCAATCGCGGAGACGGAAAAGCAGGCTCGGGCGTGTGAGCAGGGAAGGTTGTTCGGCTTGGGTCATTATCATGAGTCCTGAAACGGACCAGATAGGGGAAATCTTGCAGAAAAATTAGGAAAAATCGCGAAATGCCGCAAGGCCGCCGCGGCGCTCTGCAAATATTTTACTTTTTTTGAAAGATTCGGTGAGACCACCCCGTTTCAGAGGGCAAAAGCGATTGTAATGTCTACTGGCCCCTCTTCATCCGACTCCGTTGCCTCGGCGCCTCCGCGATCTGTCTCGAAAGAGGGCCGTGATTTGCGGGCGAAGAAACCCGAGCTGACCCAAGAGGAGCGGGCGAAGGCGGCTCGTTTGGTTTGGCGGGCACCATCCGAGTTGGCGGAGCCTCCTGGACCGGAGAAGATCCTGCCTCAGCTGGACGCCCCCGGGATTCGCATCGAATGCGTGAGTCGACGGCCCGTCGAGACCCTCGCTGCCCGCGTGGAAGCTTGTCGCGAAGGGCAGCGCGCCAAGGGCCGCATGTTGGCCTCCACTTTTTGCCACGGGGGCAGCCTCTTCCTCGTTTTCAAGCACTGGCCTTACAGTGCTGATCCTTTTCCGCGATCGACCTGAGTCGAGTCACCAGATCGCGGGAAATCCCCCGGGGTCGCCAGCTATGGGCCAGCTTGCTGGCGGCCCCCTCGGGAGAGAGGGGATCCGCAAAATGGTCAACTCAGTCCGTCGTGCGCAGAATGGCTCTCACGGGTGAGCCATCCGCCCCGCGCAGGCGCAGGGGCAATGCGATCAACTCGTAATCCCCGGGAGGTGCATCATCGAGGAGCAGGTTTTCCATGATGAAGAGCCCGACGGCATTGCAGGCGAGGTGGATGGGCAGGTCCTTGCTGGTGAGCTCGTCCACCGACGGGGCGTCCAGACCAATCAATTTCACCCCTTGGGCGGTTAACCAAGCCGGCACGTTGGGCTGCATTAACGGCCAGGTTTCCGGGAAAACATCGGGCGAGGACCACGCGCCGGAGCGCAGTAGCAGGCGCTCGGCGGATCCGGCATCGATCGCCTCGAGTCGTTCGATCGTGATCGCATCCCAGTCGCGGATATCCACCACGCGGGCCGGTCCCATGTAGGTTTCGAGCGGCACCTGATCGATGGGAATGCCCTCGTCGTTGTAGTGGTAGGGGGCGTCGGCGTGCGTGCCGTTGTGCGGACTGATGGTGAGGCGTCCCACGTTGACGGCATCGCCGTCGGCGATACGCGCCGCAAAATCGAAGGCGACCGGCGTATCGCCGGGCCATTCCGGCGTGCCGTTGTGCAGGGGGCGGGTGATGTCGATGAGTTGGCTCATGTTTGGGTGAGTGGGGAGGTGCCCAGTCAGGGGGCGGCGGTTTCCACACGGGGAAAATTTTCGTAGGCGCGTGTCTCCATGATTTCAATCAGCCTATCGACCGCCTCGTCGACCTCGTCCGGTGCGGTATAGAAGGCATTGGGCGACAGCCGCAGCACGGCGGGGTGCCGGTAGTCGGGAACGATGCCGCGCTCGCGGAGGGCAGGGCAGATTTGGCCGGCGGCCGGGTGGCGCAGAGCCAGGTGTCCTCCGCGTTCGTGCGGCGCCTCGGGGGTAATAAGTTCAAACCCCCGCGGGACCAGATCGGTGATGACGCGATGGAGCAGGCGGGCATTGAGCAGGAGTGACCGCTCCCGGATCGCGGAGATGCCACCGGCTTCGTCGAACAGATCGAGCGAACCGGCCAACGGGGCAAGACTCAGGATCGGGGGCGTACCGACTTGCAACCGGGCTGCGCCTGCCGCGGGCGTGTGGTGTGGTTCCAGATTGAAGCGGACGTCGGGCTGCACGCCCCACCAGCCCGCCATGCCCGGTGCGCGGTCATGATGCCGTTGATTGAGATAGAGGCCGCCGATCGCTCCGGGACCGGCGTTGAGGTATTTGTAGTTACACCAGAAGGCGAAGTCGGCTCCGTTCGCGTCGAGCTCATGGGGCACGACGCCGACACTGTGGGACAAATCCCAGCCGATCAGGATGCCTCGTTTTCGGGCCTCTGCGGTGATCCGGGCGAGGTCGAGCAGTTGACCGCTGACGTAGAGCACGCTGGGCAGCACTATCACCTGCACATTTTCGGTCATGGCCGCGACGATGTCGGCCGTTGTCAACGTGGCGCCGTCGACGGAACCGACCAAACGCAGGTCTTGTTCCGGATCGCGACCACGCAGCTGCAGATGACTCGAGATCGCGTGATGATCTGAGGCGAAGTTCAGCGCATCGGCCAGAATGACGGGGCGCTGCGTATTGGTCGGATCATAGAGGGTGGCGAGGAGTTGGTGCAGGTTGTTGGTGGTCTGGCCGGTCAACGCCACGGATCTGGGGGCCGCGCAGAGCAGAGGTTCCAAGCGCGCCGCCAAACGCTCGGGCAGGTCAATCCAACCCGCAGTTTGCCACCCTCCGATCCCGTGTTGTTTCCAGGCCTGCAGGCAAGCGGTGAGCTGATCCTCCGCCCGTCGGCTGAGCAGCCCTAGAGAGTTGCCATCGAGGTAGATCTGACCTGGCGGCAGATGAAACTCGGCGCGGAGTCGCGTCCAGAGGTCATCATTTTCGGGCGCAATCATGGAACGCGAACCTGTGCGGCGCGGGGGTCGATGCAACTGAGATCAGGATTTCCCCGGAAAAGACGCCGGCCCCCATTTGCGTTGCGAGTGGCGGGCGATCGCCGTGAAGGTCCGGGTCGGATGGGGCCTCCAAGCGATCAATCAGCAATCAACCGGCTTTGGGCTGGGTTGGGCCTTGTCGTCATCGCCGGTCTGGCGTTGGCCTTGGGCTACTGGCGGATGTTCTCGCACTTTCCGGGTTACGATGACGAAGGCTACATCATGCTCACGGTGCGGGATTACCTCGCCGGCGGTGATCTGTATGGGGGTGTTTATTCCCAGTACGGGCCGGGATTTTATGTGCTAATGGACCTGTTGGCGGGGTGGTTCGGTTTGGCCATCACCCATGCCGGAGCGCGGTGGTTTTCCCTCGCGCTATGGATTGGCGCAGCGGTCGGCAGTGGTGAACTCGTGCGCTATCTCGCGCGCTCCCCGGGGTGGGCGATTGGCGCGGGCGCCGCGACGTTCATGTTCCTCTACCAATTCAGCGAGGAGGCGTTTCATCCGGGGGTGGTGGTGGTCTGCGGGTTACCGTGGCTGCTTCGATTTTTGGTTGCGCGGACAGAGCCGGATGCGGGCAGGTCACTTGCCTTGATCGCGGGGACGGCGGCCGCATTGCTGACGTTGTTGAAGATCAATGTGGGTGGGCTCTTTGGCGTCGCATTCGTAATGTGGTATCTCCTCGTCGGGCGTTCCCAATTGCCGGGCGGGCGGTGGGGCGCGCCCATGGGTCTCGGCGTGCTGGCGATACTCACGTTGCTGGCGGGCGCGATCTCCGAGGGCTGGGTTCTGATCTTCGCCTTCGTCAGCGTAGTCGGATCGGCCGGGGTGGTGGCGGTCACCAGGGTCACCCGGGAACTGCGTTGGAGTGAAGTGGGTTGGG
>CAKZMS010000606.1 GCA_937128785.1 uncultured Opitutaceae bacterium
ACCACGCCGCGCACCTTCACGCGTTTCCGTCGCTGTACGCTGGTGGACAACCTCAATATCATCTGAGGCTCGACTCGCTATGATTCTCGCTCGCATCGACGGTCACGCCACTTCCAGCCACGGAGACCGCAGTCTCAAGGGTCAAAAGATTGTGCTCTGCACCCCGGTCGATGCGGATGGAATCGCGACGGGCTCGCCCATCGCCGCACTCGACCCCTTGGGCGCCGGTCGACACGCCCGGGTCTACATCACCACCGACGGCGATTGCAGTCGGCGCGCTACGCATTGTGACGATTCACCGATCCGCAATCAGGTCATAGGCTTGATCGATAACAAATGAAACCTGGCACCGTCATTGGCACCGTGACCTTCAATCAGATCGCACCTCAATTTCGAGGTGGCAGCTGGTTGATGGTCAGCCCCATGGGCACGGAGGAGCTCACCGGCCAGCGCGCCTACGGCCAGGCCTCGACTCCGGTTGTTTACGACAAGCTCGGTGCCGGCGTGGGCGACCAGATCCTCTACGTGGAAGGCGCCGAAGCCAGCATGCCGTTTCCCCAGCCGACGCCGCTCGACGCCATCAACGTGGCCATCCTCGACACCTACGAATTTTCCCCGCCGCAGTGAAGCATTCGCTGATCCCGGCACTCCGTTTTATCCCAACTCCCATTTCCCATGAGTAAGCTCTACACCGCCAAGCAACTCGAACAGATGATCAAGCAAGGCCAGTGCCTCGACTCGATCCCCGCCGACGCCAAACTCACGCCCATGGCACGCGACATCATCCGCGACCACCGCCGCAAGTCGCCGACCAAGTCCGCGTCTCCCGCCGCCACCCCGGCCGCCAGCAATCGCGTCCAGATCCACAACCCGGTTCTCCCCAATGCGGTCTTCGAATGGAAACCCGGCAGCGACCCCAAGACGGCCGCCGAATTGGAAAAGTTTTTTTACTCGCCCGAGATCCAGGCCTTGAAGGAACAAATCTGCCAAATCGGCGAACGCATTTGGAACAAAGGTTACGTCGACGGCAACGGGGGCAACATCACCGTGCGGGTTGGCGACAACCTCGTGCTCTGCACCCCGACGCTCATTTCCAAGGGGTTTATGACGCCGGACGACATCTGCATGGTCGACCTCGACGGCAACCAGGTCGCCGGCACGCGTCCGCGCACATCTGAGGTTAATACCCATCTCGGCATCATGAAGTCCGAGCCCAAGGCGCTCTCCTGCGTCCATGCCCACCCGGTTTACGCCACCGCCTTTGCCGTCGCCGGCGTCGTGCCACCCTCCTGCCTGATTCCGGAGCCGGAGGTGTTCCTCGGTGAAATCGGTTTCGCCAGCTACCAGACCCCCGGCACGCCGGAGAATGCCAAGGAAGTGGGCGCTCTTGCCAAACGTCACCAGTCCATCCTCATGCAGAATCACGGCGTGATCTGCTGGGGCAAGGACGTCGAGGACGCGTTTTGGAAAATGGAAAACACCGATGCCTTCTGCCAAACGGTTTCCATCTCCATGCAGATTGGCGGACCCAAGTCCTACAGCCCGGAAAAGCTCAAGGATCTCATCACGATCCGCAAAAAACTCGGTATGCCCGATCACCGTCTCGACGAGCTCAAAGAGTGCGAACTCTGCGATGCCGGTGACATCACGGTCAACACGCGGCCCGCCAATGTGCTCTCCACGCCGCCCGCCGCGCTCTCCGAAGTCGACGAGGCGCTCGTGCAGAAGATCACCGACCAGATTATGGCGAAACTCAGCTAACCCTGAACGTCACCCGAAAGATGAACCGTTTTTCCTCCGCCAAGAGTCCCATCCGCGTTGCCGTCACCGGTGCCGCCGGTAACATCGGTTACGCCCTGCTCTTCCGCATCGCCTCCGGCCAGATGTTTGGTCCCGACCAACCCGTCGCGCTCAACCTCATCGAAATCGAGCCCGGCATGAAGCCGCTCGAAGGTGTGGTCATGGAGCTCAAGGACTGTGCCTTCCCGCTGGTCACCGACATCGTCACGACCTCCGATCTCAGCGTTGGCTTCAAGGACGTCGACTGGGCGCTGCTCGTCGGTTCCGTGCCGCGTAAGAAAGGCATGGAGCGTGCCGATCTCCTCGGTATCAACGGCAAGGTGTTTGTCGGCCAGGGCCAGGCGATCAACGACTACGCCAAGCCGAGCGTACGCGTGTTGGTGGTGGGCAACCCCTGCAATACCAACGCGCTGATCGCGATGAAGAGTGCACCGGATATTCCGGATACTCAGTTCTTCGCCATGACCCGACTCGACGAGAACCGCGCTAAGAGCCAGCTCGCCGATAAAGCCGGTGTACCGGTGGGACAGGTGACCGAGCTCTGCGTGTGGGGCAACCACAGCCCGAGCATGTATCCGGATTTCGAGAACGCGAAGATCAGCCGCCAAAAGGCGACGTCGGTCATCTCCGATGAAGCTTGGCTACGTGACACTTTCGTGCCGACGGTCGGCCAACGCGGCAAAGCGATTATTGAAGCCCGGGGCGCGTCTTCGGCAGCCTCCGCCGCCAATGCCGTCGTGGATACGGTGCAGGATCTGATCAAGCCCACCCGCGGTGACATCCACAGCGTCTGCGTGGTCTCGAGCGGCCAGTATGGCACGCCCGCGGGTATCATTACGTCACTCCCGATCCGCGTCGACGGCGCCGGTAAATGGCGCGTGGTGGACGGCATCAAACTCTCCGACTACGCGAAGTCTAAAGTTGCCGCCTCCAACGAGGAACTCCTCGAAGAGCGCAAAGTAGCCTTCGGCCAGTTGGGGCTGAGTTTCTGACGCGAAACGACGTCGACCCCGAGGGCGTTCGGTCGCCATTATAGCCGGGCTCGCTGAGCCCGGAGCAGCGGAGTAGAAGGGCGGGCTGGCCCCGCCCGCCGGTTGCAGTTACCTGCGCAATCCTCCAGAGCCCCTCTCGCCATCTCTCCCTCTTTTGGGCTCCTCCATTGGGTCAGGCTCGGTAGACATCTTTTCGGTGACCCACCTTGATGACCTCAACTACGAGATATCCGGAATGAACATCATACAGGATCCGGTAATTTCCGGTGCGAATGCGGTAACTGTATTCGCTGCCACTTAATTTTCTGCATCCCGACGGGAACGGATCGGACGCCAACGCTTCAACCGCGGTGATGATACGCAGCCGGTCCTGCGCTTCGATCTTTCTCAGGTCCTTCTTGGTCGAATTGCGCCACTCAATCCGATAAGAGGCCATCGCGCTTCATCTCCTCGAGAAACTGTTCGTGGGGAATGGTCGGCTCCTTTCTGCGCTCCGCAATCGCAGCAAGATCTTCGAGATCCTCCAAAAGGTTCTCGTAGTCTGAGATTGGAAGCAGGACCGCGGTCCGCTTGCCGGCCTCGTCCGTGAGGAACTGTGCGTTAGGGCTCATCGGGGGTTAAGGTGATCAAATTGATTGAAATGTCGAGAGTGGCGATAGGAACGGATCGCCGAACCGTCCGGCTCCAGGCTGATGGTTACCTTTCCAAACCAACGGCTCCACTCCACGACTCGGCGCGCCCGCCTGCCCGCCATAGCCTTGGCGACGGAGGGGCGGTCACGCCCTGCCCGAGTTACGACGCTCGTCGTTTCAGCCAATCAGCGACTGCTTTTGTCGCGTGGGCTTTGTGATCCGGTTCGTTGAATCCGTGGTCAGCGCCTTCCACGAAGACGACGTCGGCGAAGGATTGTTTGAGGAGTTCGATGTGTTCAGTGTCGCGGGGAAGCACGACGTCATCGGCGGTGCCGTGAACGAGAAGCCAGGGCACGGTGATTTGCTCGGCGGCCGGTGACACATTGCCGACTGTTGCGGTGAGGTCAGTTATGTAGGCACTGGAAAGGGGGCAGTCTTCGTCTTCCCACATGACGCCTTCATCAGGCGTCACATCACCAAATTCGGTTTCGGCAAAGGCCTTGGTGTCGACCATGCCGGCGAGGGAAATGAGCGCATTGATGCGTTGATCCTGAGAGGCGCGCAGCACACCGACGGCGGCGCCCATGCTGTGACCGATGTAGGCAATCTTGGCGTAGGCACCGGAGACGGCGTCGAGCACCGCTCCGAGATCGGCAACCTCCTTGGTGATGGTGGCGGCCCGAAAATCTCCCTGAGAATCACCATTGCCCGCGAACGACACGGCGAGGGTGTTGAAACCGGCGGCGTTCAGTGCGGCGGCGGTGTCGGCGATGATGGGACGGGTCTTGTCGCCGGTCACGCCATGGCCCAGCACTACGAGCCAGCCAGCAATCGGCGCATCGCCACCGCCGGCCGTAAACGTGTAATCAAGGTTTTCGCCGGAGGGATTGGTGATGGGGGAGTTCATTGGGAAATTACGAGGGACGATTTACGAATTACGATTTGGAGCCGAAACCGGGTGGGATAGATTTAGACCGCAGATTTCGCGGAAGACTCAGATTGAGCTGATCTGTAATAACTAGAGAAATCTGTGATTGAAGTGAATGGGTGGGGCGGCGGAGAGGGCAGTTTGTCATCTAATAGATGACAAACTCGGAGGGGAGTTGGGGATCATGGATGGTCCGGACGTGGCAAGGGGTCACGTCGTAAATTGTTAATTCCGCCCTTCGTCGCCAAGGCTTGCTCCTTCGCCAAGGCTTCAGCGGCACAGGTCGGAGGGCTCCATTAACCATTGCTTCGAAGCTTCGCCTCTCAGGTGTCGCTGCGCTCGAAATGCGACATGACCCCGAGCTGCGGACAAGTTTGCCGCTGTTTCTTGATACTTGATACCTGTTACTTGGCATTTCGGAGCCTCGCTCCGCTTGATACTTGCCTGCCCGCCGAAGCCTTGGCGAAGGAGGGTTACTTGGAATTTGCCACTTCTGAGCGGCACGGAAGTGCCGCTACAGTGCGCGACCTTTGAAGGTCAGTTCGGCGATGCCGGACTTATCGAGTTCGCCTAGGCCCAACTCGGTCATCTTGGTGTATTGATCGAAGGTCGCTTGGGCGAGGGGGGCAGGGATGCCGGACGACTCGGCCAGTTTCAAGGCGATGCCGGAATCCTTGGCGGCGTGTTCGGCGGAGAAATAGCATTCGTGATCGCGGGCGACCATGTCTTCGCCGTCGGTTTCCAACACGCGGGAGCGGGCGCCGGTTTGGCCGAGCACCTTGAGGAGCATTTCCAGATCTAGTCCGAGAGCCTGGCCGATCCCGAGTCCCTCCGCGAGGGCAGCGGTGTTGATGTTCATGACCATGTTCACCAGGGCTTTCACTTCGGAGGCCTTGCCGGCGGGGCCGACGTAGTGCAGCGCTTCGCTGAGATCGTCGAGTAGCGGCTTCACCCGGGTGAATTCGGCTTCGTCGCCACCGATCATGAGAAAGAGGGAGCCGTTGCGGGCGGGGGGAATACTCGACGCCATGCAGGCTTCGAGGCTGACGGCGCCGGCATCTTTGGCGGCGGAGTCGATCTTGCCGTGGATGGCGGGCGTACGGGTGGCACAGTTGATGAACGTGCGGCCGGTGGCGCCCT
>CAKZMS010000607.1 GCA_937128785.1 uncultured Opitutaceae bacterium
GCCCGCGCCGGGCAGCTTCACTGCCAGTGTGATCGGCCAGGACGGCGCGCAGGGCTACGGCATCGTGGAGGTCTACGAGGTGAGCGATACGTCGGGCGCGCCGCGTTTGTTGAATTTATCCACCCGTGGGTTTGCTGATATCGATCGTCCGATGGTTGCGGGTTTTGTGGTCACGGCTGATCCCGGGGCGGCCGATCAACGTAAGACCATGTTTATCCGCGTGCGGGGTCCTTCGCTCACCAATTACGGGTTGCCGGAAACCTCGGTCATGAGTGATCCGACCATCGAGATCTACGATGCCCAGGCCCAGTTGGTTTTTGTGAATGACGATTGGGATCCGCCGAGCGCGGATGTCGATGGCACCAGCCGGAATGGCATTCCGAATTTGCGCCGAGGCACCGTTGACCAAGTTTCCGAGCAAGCGGTATTCGACGCCGCCGATTCCGTGGGTGCCACGGACATGGAGCCCACCGAACCCGGGGTGGTGATCGAATTGCCGCCCGGTATCTACACGGTGTTTGTGCGGCCGTTTGAATCCCTGCCCAGTCAGCCCGCCGATCCGGGCGTGGCGATCGTCGAGGTGTTCGAGTTGAACCCCTGATTTCGGACCGTGTCCCACTGCGCCGCAACGGCGCACCGTTGGTGCGAAATGTCCCGGCTGCGGCCATGACTTCGCGCTGTTTGCCTCGTGGCTCGAGTTGGCGCGACGTGTGCAAAGGAGGCACGCATGGATATGAACACACTCACTCAGATGTCTCGCCAGGCCGTCACCGACGCCCAATCCGAGGCCCGCCGTCGTAACCACCACGAGGTGGATACGTGGCACCTGTTGCACGCCTTGCTGGGACAAGAGGAGGGGATCGTGCCGGCGCTGGTGGAGAAACTCGATCTCACGGTCAGCGCCTTGCAACTTGCCGTCCAGCGGGAGCTAGATCGTCTGCCGGCGGTGACTGGCAGCGTGGATGCCTCGAAGGTCTACGTGACCCAAGCGGTGAACAACATCCTGACCCGGGCGGAAAAAGAAGCTGCCCAACTCAAAGATGAATTTGTCTCCACCGAGCACCTCTTTCTCGCCGCCGTCGAAGAAGCCAAGCCCGAGGCGTTTGCGAAGCTCATCAAGTCCTTCGACCTCGATCGCCCCCGCGTCCTCAAGGCCCTCCAGGACCTGCGCGGCGCGCAACGCGTGACGACCGACAACCCGGAGGCGACCTACAACGCGCTCAAGAAATACGGCACCGATCTCGTCGAACTCGCCAAGCAGGGGAAGATCGATCCGGTTATCGGCCGCGACGATGAAATCCGTCGCGCCGTCCGCATCCTCTCACGCAAAACCAAAAACAACCCGGTTCTCATCGGCGAACCCGGCGTCGGCAAAACCGCCATCGCCGAAGGACTCGCTCAACGCATTGTGCGCGGCGACGTGCCCGAGGGACTGAAGGACCGCACCCTGTTCTCCCTCGATATGGGTGCCTTGGTCGCCGGGGCCAAATACCGCGGTGAATTTGAAGAGCGTCTCAAAGCCGTGCTCGCCGAAGTCAAGCAGAGCGCTGGTCGCATCATTCTCTTCATTGACGAGCTGCACACCATCGTCGGAGCCGGAAAATCCGAAGGCGCCATGGATGCCGGCAATCTGCTCAAGCCCATGCTCGCCCGCGGGGAGCTTCACTGTATCGGTGCGACCACGCTCGACGAATACCGCAAGCATATCGAAAAGGATGCCGCGCTGGAGCGGCGCTTCCAACCGGTGATGGTGCAGCCCCCCTCCGTGGAGGACACGATCTCAATCCTGCGGGGCATTCGCGAACGCTATGAACTGCACCACGGCGTGCGCATCCAAGACGGCGCGCTGGTCGCCGCCGCGACGCTCTCCGACCGCTACATTTCCGATCGCTTCCTGCCCGACAAGGCCATCGATCTGGTGGACGAAGCCTGCGCGATGATCCGCACCGAAATGGATTCCATGCCGCAGGAACTCGACGCTCTCAGCCGCCGCACCCTGCAACTCGAAATCGAGGAGGCCGCGCTTAAGTTGGAGAAAGACAAAGCCTCCCAGGAACGTCTCAAAACCCTGCAAAGCGAACTCGGCGATACGCGTTCCCAGGCCACCGCCCTGCGGGCCAAGTGGGACAAGGAAAAGGCCTCCATCGATCGGGTGCGTAAAGTGCGCGAGAACCTCGAAGCGGTTCGCCGCGAAATGGAACAGGCCGAACGTGCCTATGACCTCAACAAGCTCGCGGAGCTGCGCCATGGCCGGCTGCCCGACCTTGAAGCGGAGCTCAACCGCCTCGAAAACGATTCCGCCCACACCGAGCTCTTCAAAGAGGAGGTCTCCGACGAAGAGGTGGCCTCAATCGTTTCCAAATGGAGCGGTATCCCGGTCACGCGTTTGGTGGAGGGAGAGAAAGAAAAACTCTTGCGGCTGGGCGACACGTTGCACGAACGGGTGATCGGCCAGGACGAGGCCGTCACTTTGACCAGCGAGGCCATCCTGCGCGCCCGCGCGGGCATCAAGGATCCTCGGCGACCGGTGGGTTCCTTCCTCTTCCTCGGCCCGACGGGCGTGGGCAAGACCGAGCTCGCCAAAACCTTGGCCGAAACCCTCTTCGACAGCGAGGCCGCCATCGTCCGCCTCGACATGTCCGAATACATGGAGAAGCACAGTGTCGCGCGGCTGATCGGCGCGCCTCCGGGCTACGTGGGCTACGACGAGGGTGGCCAGCTCTCCGAAGCCGTCCGCCGCAAACCCTACGCGGTGGTCCTCTTCGATGAAATTGAAAAGGCGCATCCCGACGTATTCAATGTGCTGCTACAGGTGCTTGACGACGGTCGTATCACGGACAGCCAAGGGCGCACCATCGATTTTAAAAACACGATCATCATCATGACGTCCAACCTGGGCAGCCGCCATCTGCTTGAAGGGGTGACCGGAGATGAGATTCCCGAAAGTGTTCGCGAGTCGGTGATGACGGAACTTCGCGGTGCCTTTCGTCCCGAGTTCTTGAACCGGGTGGACGAGACCATTCTGTTCAAGCCACTTACGCTGGAGGAAATCACCCGCATCGTGGACCTCTTGCTGGTCGACTTGAACGAACGCCTCGCCAACCGCCGGGTGACGGTCGAACTCGATCAGAGTGCCCGCAACTGGGCGGCGGAAAAGGGCTATGATCCCGTCTTCGGCGCGCGCCCGCTCAAGCGGTTTTTGCAGCGTCAGCTGGAAACCCGCCTCGCCCGCAGCCTCGTCGCCGGTGACATTGCCGAAGGCGATACCGTAAAATTCACCATCAAGGACGACGAGTTGGTCACCATAGCCTAGCGACCACCACGGGGTCATGTCGATAAAACGTAAACGCAGCGTAGCGTAGGTACGTTTTCCGACGTGACCCCTTGCCGTGTCCAAAGCCCGAACTGCGCCGAAACCCGACCCGCCCGACAACGAGAAGGATAAAGACGAAGGAGAAACCGGGCTTCACCAAACCTCCACCGGGCCTTTGGGCACGGGGATGGACTCGCGCTGAAAGGCCGGGTCATCTTCGTCCCGTTGGAACGACGCGACCATCGGGTCGGGGGCAAACTTCGGCAGGAGGTTGCCGGCCTCGTCGCAGAATCGTTCGCGCCAGACCACGTAGTCGGCGAGGCACTTCTCAAAGTCGGCGCGTGAGCTGATCCGAATGGTGTCGCGCTTGAAGGGTTTCGAGGGGCCAAACCGTTTGGCATACCACGGCGCGACTTTGCGGAAGAACTTGGCGCCGCGCTCCTCGCCGTAGAATTCAATGTAGCGATCGAAATGCAGGCGGAGCACCCGGAGTCGTTCGGCGAAGTCTGGTTCCGGTAGCAACTCACCCGTCTTCAACAAATGGGCCGTGCGCTTGAAAATCCACGGATCATAGAACGCACCGCGGCCAATGCTCACGCCGGCGCATCCGGTGACATCAAACATATGCTTGGCCGCCTCGGGGGTGGTGACGTCACCGTTGCCGATCACGGGGATGGTTTTGACGGCTTCAACGACGGTGCGGATGCCATCCAGATTGACTCTTCCGGTAAAGCCCTGCGCGCGGGTGCGGCCGTGCACAAAGATCGCCGCGCAGCCGGCATCCTCGAGCGTGCGGGCCAGGTCGGGCGCAGTGAGGTTGTTTTCGTCCCAGCCCAGCCGCATCTTGGCGGTGATCGGAATCTTCACTGCTGCGACCATGCCGCGCACGAGTTCGGCGGTTTTGGTGAGTTCAGTCATCATGGCCGAGCCGCCGCCTACGTTGACCACTTTACGGACCGGGCAACCCATGTTGATGTCGACCGACTGCACTCCCATCTCCTCGCACATGACCGCAGCGTCGCGCATCTCCTCGGGGACGGCCCCAAAAAGCTGAATTGCGAGGGGCCGATCCTCGATGCAGGTTTCGACGAGCTTCAGGGCGGTGCGATTGCGTTCGATCAAGGAGCGAGCGTTGACCAAATCTGTGGTCGCCCAGCCGAGGCCCCCCACTTCGCGCACCGTCAGCCGCATCGGCAGGTTGGTGTATCCAGCCAGAGGAGACAGACACAACGGGGTCTGCAGATCTATCGGTCCAATACGCATCGGTGAAAAAGGGAAGGCACCTCAGCTTCCAACCCGGAGCAATCTCAATAAAGAATCGCGAGAGCGGCGGATTTACTGACTCCGGTCATACCGCAAACACTGCCCATCCCACCCAGTCCCCGGCATCCCCGGCTCGAAGTTCTCCGGTAGTTTAACCATATTGGTTAAACTTCCGAATTGCTCGGGCTTCACAGCGAAGGATCTCGGCCGGCGCGGCGTTCGTTGAGCCAGAAGAGAATACGCAGCAGCGTTTCCGCATCTGGCACCCGTCTTTTTCCGGCGACCCAGTCGGAGATCCGTTGCGGAGGAACGTCCAAGAACCGCGCCAGTCGACTCTTTGCCCCATAGGCCTGTAGTTCGATGCGCATGTCATCGACCACCAAGTTCCAGAGCGGGGTATCTTGCCCGGGAATGCGTCGCGGAGCGGTGGGTGACTTGCGGTTGCGCCGCGCCGCTTTGCGGACTTGTCGCAGGGCGGCGCCGGCGGCCGCGATAAACACTTCTCCCAATACGATACCCAGTTGGAGATCTGTCCGATTCGTCACACTCATGATCAGACTTTAACCAATATGGTTAAAGTCGGGCAAGTGGGTTGTGAGGAGGGGCGAATCGGGAAGTTTAACCAATATGGTTAAAGTGGGCCGTACGCGTGGAGTTGTTGTGGGGCGCGGAGCGCGAAGGGCGGGCACGTTCTGGGGAGCGGGGAAGCGCAAAAAGGTTGATCGGGCTGGGGTTGCGGACGCGTGGGAGTGGGTGTTTGGTCGGGCGTGGATTTCACGAATGTCTCAGACCGGCCGATCCTGCTCTTCGATGGGGAGTGTGGGCTTTGTCAGGCCTCGGCGCGGTTTGTATTGAGCCACGATGTTGAGGCTTCAATCGGCGTGGCCACATTGCAGGGCGAGTTGGGTCAAATGCTGTTGCGCCGTCTGGGATTACCGACGGACGACTTCGATAGCATGGTGTTTGTGCCCAATTGTGCGGCGTCTGATTGCCTGCTGCGCACGGATGGCGTCGTGGCGATCCTCAAGCGGCTGCCGGGTTGGTGGCGGGGGGCGGGCACGATACTCGGATGGTTTCCGACGTCGTGGCGGGATGGTGGCTATCGGTTGGTGGCGCGGGTGCGGCCCACCGGTGTCTTCATTTCGTCGAGCGCTTCGCAGGCCATTCGGGCCTTGTAGCTGTCGAGGTCGGTGACATTCCGGAACCTGACCCACATGGAATGAACCGGGTGACCGTCGAGCGGGCGGAGGGTTCCCCGTTTCCGGCCGATGAGGGCGGCCTTCCCCGAGCAGTCGGCAATCCAATCCGCGGTGACGGTGCGGGTCATGCCATCATGCTTGAAGGTGACGGTGTTCTTGCCTGCTCCATCGAGTTCGAAGGTCTTGACGCTGGCGGTGCGGATCACGTCGCATCCCTCTTCATCGGCCATGCCGAGCAGGTGGGTATCCAGTTTCGAGCGGTCGAGCTGGTAGGTTGGGAAACGGGCCTGGGTAAATGGGCCGATCTCGCTACAGGCGCTCGGGCAATCATTGCCCTCTTTGTTGAACCAAAGCCGCAGTCCGTTCTTCTGGAAGTGCTCGCGGGCGAGGTAGCTCGAGAGCCCGAGGACCCGGGTGAGGAAGCAGCCGGCCACTTCCGACGTCGATTCTCCGACCTTGCGATCGAATTTTTCCGACTTCTCGAGAATGAGGACGCGGGTTCCGGGTCGTTGGCGACGCATCAGCAACCCGAGTGAGCTGCCCGAGAACGCCCCCCCAAGGATGACGAGGTCGTAGTGGTCACCTGTGGGCTGGGATTCGGCGGCGGATACCATCTTGGCGCGGAGTTTAGCCCACTTGGGCTGTGGCGCAAGAATCAGGTAGCGGAGAGGGGCTGGGGGAGGATGGATTGCAGATGGAGCCGGGCTTTTCTGCGGCTTATCGGTGCTTGCGCCCGGGGTCGATGCCGGGGAGGCTTACGCCTCTCGAATGAAGCGCTTCCGACCCTATTTTGCCTACCTCGCCGAAGCGAAGTTCACCTTCCTTGCTGGCATCGCAGCGGGTCTCCTCTTCGCCGTTTTCAGCGGTTTTGGCCTTCCGTTCATGGTCGAGAAGGTGTTTCCGGTGATCTTTGGCGCCCGGCCTGAGATCGAGACGGTGATTTCAACCCTTTCGGCGGCCGAGGGGAGCGAAGAGGCCAAGCGAATCCTCGATGAGGCATTTCCCGGTGAAATGAAGAGCCTCGAGGAGACCCGTGCGGTCAGGGCTTGGTTTGCTGACAAATTCGGGGCTGAAGATGGTCCTTTGGCGATGTTGGTCGCGGCGGCTCTTCTGGTGCCGTTGGTCACGCTGCTCAAGGGCTTGGCGGGTTTCTTCAATGTCTACTGGGTCACGGCGGCGGGATTGCATGTTCTCCGCAGGATCCAGGGGCAGGTCTTCCACAAGATCCAGAGGTTGCCTCTCGGTTTCTTCAGCGGTCACAAGACGGGAGACTTGATCAGCCGGGTGAATGGGGATGCCAACATTCTGCAAGGGGTGGTGACCACCATTTCGAACGATTTGATCAAGCAGCCTTTCACCTTGATCGCGGCGCTTTGTTACCTCGTTTACCGAAGCATCTCGGACAGCAATTCGTTCTTTGTGTTGGTCTGCCTGCTGACCATTCCGATTTCGATCATCCCAATCCGCATTCTTGGCAAGCGGTTGATGCGGCGTGCCGGCAACATGCAAAAGGAGGCGGGGAGCAATACGGCGATCCTCGCTGAAACGTTGGGGGCGACCCGCGAGGTGCGTGCCTTCAATCTGGAGGAAATGCTAGCCGGCCGGTTCCTCGAGGGAGTCAGGCGCTGGACCGTCCTCCATCTGAAGGTGATCAAGTACCGCTATCTGGTTCCCCCGATCATTGAGATGCTTGCTGCGGGCGCATTGGCTGCGGCACTGACCTATGGTTCACAGCGGGGAATGACGCTGGATGGCTTCGTGCCCCTCGCGATCGCCCTCTACATGTGCTACGAGCCGATCAAGAAGCTCGGAGCGGTACACAATCGCCTCAAGCAGGGTGAAGCCTCACTCGATCGTCTCGAGGTCATTCTCCATGCTGAAGAAGGAGTGACCGATCCGCCGAACCCGGTGACGATCGACAACGTTCGCGGTGGAATCCGCTTCGACTCGGTCAATTTCACGTATGGCAAGGCCCCTGCCCTGAAGGACATTTCCATCGACATCCCGGCGGGTCAGGTGGTGGCCCTTGTGGGGCCATCCGGCGCCGGCAAGACCACCTTCGCGTCGATGATTCCGCGCTTTTACGATCCAGTCGACGGGACCATCGAACTGGACGGCGTGGACCTGACGAAACTGCGTCTCAAGGACCTGCGGGATCACATCACCATCGTTCCCCAAGAGGCGGTCCTGTTCTCGGGGACGGTCGAAGAGAATATCCAGTTGGGCAAGTTGGACGCATCGAAGGAAGACATCGAGCGGGCTGCCAAGCGGGCGAATGCCCACACCTTCATCGAGGACTTTCCGT
>CAKZMS010000608.1 GCA_937128785.1 uncultured Opitutaceae bacterium
GCCTCTGGTGTTCCTCATGATATCTACGCATTTCACTGCTACACCATGAATTCCGCTCACCTCTCCGATACTCTAGTCGTGTAGTTTCAGGCGCAGTTTCGGAGTTGAGCTCCGAGATTTCACACCTGACACACACGACCGCCTGCGCACCCTTTACGCCCAGTGAATCCGAATAACGCTTGCAGTCTCCGTATTACCGCGGCTGCTGGCACGGAGTTAGCCACTGCTTCCTCTCCAAGTTAAGTCAGGCTACCTGTTATTAACAGATAACGGTTCTTCCTTGGTGACAGGGGTTTACAATCCTAGGACCGTCATCCCCCACGCGGCGTTGCACCATCAGGCTTTCGCCCATTGTGAATGATTCGAAACTGCTGCCACCCGTAGGTGTCTGGACCGTGTCTCAGTTCCAGTGTGGCTGATCATCCTCTCAGACCAGCTACCCGTCTTTGCCTTGGTGAGCCGTTACCTCACCAACAAGCTGATAGGCCGCGAACTCCTCTCCTAGCGCCAGGTCCGAAGATCCCCAGCTTTGGTAGGTCTTTCATGCGAAAGACCACCACATGCGGTATTAGTACACCTTTCGGTGCATTATTCCCCACTAAGAGGTAGATTGTTCACGTGTTACGCACCCGTCTGCCACTAGGTTTTTACATGTATTGCTACGCGCAAAAACCCCGTTCGACTTGCATGTCTTAACCACGCCGCCAGCGTTCATTCTGAGCCAGGATCAAACTCTCCGAAAAGAGTTCTGAACCTAGTGATTCATGAACTACTGGTAAGTTACCTAAGTAACTACCAATGTGTTATTTATTTTGGAATATGTTGATTGGGGGTCCCAATCAATCGCACAAAGTAATTTTCAAAGAGCCTCTCCGTTTCCGGAGAAAGACGATCACCAAACCAACCTGAATTTTTTTCGTCAATACCTTTTCTGAACTTTTTTCAGCACAGGGTTAACAAAACTTATCGAAGCCGGTTTTCAATGAACGTCCCGCTCTCGTTTCAGTCGACCTGATCGTCGAGCGGGACGGCGAACCATGAAAATTGCCGACCCATGATCAAGCATTTTTAGAACAAAATTTGATATTATTATATCTCACTCACTATCATTGTTTTACATAGTTGTTTTCCTATGTATTATATATTTGGATACGTTGATTTCGCTCGGCCTCTCCGAAAAACCCCCGACATTCAGGGAGAAAACACCGTTTTTGCGAATTCACCCGTGTCGATTAGCGCGACTAACCCTAATCCCATGTGACTCACCGGATCCGTGGAGGCCTCGTCGCCCTCCGTGCATCGTCGCAAACTCCATTGACCGATGAAATCCTGCTGAGCTTGCCCCACGTCGGTGGCCAAACACTGCCGGCCGACCACCACGAAACGGCCCAGCCATGATGGGCAACCTCACAGATCTGAATCCTATTCCCGACCGAGGAGGATCTGTGGGGGCGGTGAGCGGTCTGAGTGGAGTTACACCGGATCCGTGATTTTTGCCAAATTTTGGCAAAAATCGGGGAAAACTTACCTGAAATAGCCCGAAAAAGGGCCCGAAACGGCAAAAAGGAGCGTTGCACCTTTGAATTGAAGTCTTTTTGAACGCGATGGGCCGAGAAGGGACTAACCCCTACCGATCCAGTAATTCAACCAAGGCATCCCTTTTGGACATCAAACAAATCAAACAGGTCATCGAGCTCATGAAACGAGCTGAACTGAACGAATTTTCCGTCGAGGAAGAGGGATTCAAACTTAAGATTCGCCGCGGCGCCGGAAAGACCAACGGCGGTTCGCGCAATTCAGTTCCCCCGTTTGTCGTCGCCGCGGATCCTGCCGCCCACGGCACGGTGGCACCCATGCCGGCCGCGGCTCCCGCCGCGGCAGCACCGGCCGCCGCACCGGCTCCCACCGAGGAGGAGGCCGGCATTTCCTTCATCAAAGCTCCGATGGTGGGCACTTTCTACAGCGCACCTTCCCCTGAATCCAAACCCTTCGTTGATGTCGGCGCCAAGATCTCCGAATCGACGGTCGTCTGCATTCTGGAGGCAATGAAGATCATGAATGAGATTCAGGCGGAGGCCAAAGGCACGATCGTCGAAGTTCTGGTCGAAGACGGCGATCCGATCGAATACGGGCAGAAGCTCTTTAAAGTGAAGACCGGGTAGAACCCCGTTCTCCAACCTATATCCGCCGACGTCTCGTTACCCGGCACCATCCTTCGCCAATTTTCGTATGATTCAAAAGGTCCTCATCGCCAACCGCGGTGAAATCGCACTTCGCATCGTTCGCGCCTGTCGTGAACTCGGCGTCAAATCGCTCGCCGTCTATTCGGAAGCCGACGTCCAGTCTCTCCACGTCCAGTTAGCCGACGAGGCGATCTGCATCGGAGGTCCCCGCAGTGCGGACAGCTACCTCAAAGCCGATCGAATCATCGCGGCCGCCGAAATTGCCGACGTCGATGCGATTCACCCGGGGTTTGGTTTCCTGTCTGAAAACGCGGAGTTCGCCGAACAGTGCGAGACCTGCAACATCAAGTTCATCGGGCCGCCCTCGGAGGCGATCCGCAACATGGGCGACAAGGCAGTCGCGAAGGAAACCGTCAAGAAGGCAGGCGTCCCCGTCGTTCCCGGATCAGATGGTCCAGTCGACGATGAGAAGGAGGCGATCAAACTGGCGCGCTCCATCGGCTATCCCGTCATCATCAAGGCCGTATCCGGTGGCGGTGGTCGCGGGATGCGAATTGCCCACAACGACGTTTCCTTCGCCAAGGAGCTTCGCGTCGCTCAGAACGAAGCGGAGAAAGCTTTCGGCGACGGTTCGGTTTACATCGAGAAGTATATCGCGAAACCCCGACATATCGAGTTCCAGATTCTGGCGGACGAGCACGGCAACATTATTCATCTCGGAGAACGCGATTGTTCCGTCCAGCGTCGCCATCAAAAACTGATTGAGGAGTCCCCTTCCCCATTTCTGATCGCCAACCCCGCCCTCCGCGAAGAGATGGGCAAGGCGGCTATTTTGGCGGCCAAGGCAGCCAACTATCAAAACGCCGGCACGGTTGAGTTCCTGGTCGATGCTCAGGGCAACTACTACTTTATCGAAATGAACACCCGGATCCAAGTGGAGCATCCGGTGACTGAGGAAGTGACCGGCATCGACTTGATCAAGCAGCAGATCCTCATCGCCAACGGGGAGAAACTGGCGTTCAAGCAGGAGGACATCAAATTCGAGCGGCACGCCATCGAGTGCCGAATTAATGCAGAGGACCCCGCCCGAAACTTTGCCCCCTCGCCGGGCACCATCGGGCTGTATTACTCCCCCGGAGGCCACGGCGTTCGGGTGGACAGCCACGCTTACTCCGGATACCAAATCCCCCCGTACTACGATTCCATGATCGGCAAATTGATCTGCTATGGCAAGACCCGGGAAATCGCGATCCAGCGGACCTACCGCGCTCTCAGCGAGTACCTGATTCGCGGAATCAAGACCACCATTCCGCTCCACAAGGCGATCATGATGGACCCCGTTTTTATCGAGGGAAAAGCCACCACCGCCTACATGGAGGACTTCGCCAACCGCACGCCGGCGGAAATGTTCGAGTAGAACTGCCCCGCCCGGCCACTCACCGACCCATAGAATGGCGCCGGCGCAGCCTTGCTTCGCCGGCGATTGTTGCCTAACTCCCTGTCGTAATGCAGTCGCCTGAGTTTCAATCCCCTCCCCGCTACGACGACCAACCCGATCTTGGAGACATCAAGATCAACCACAACGTCATCGCCGGAATCGTCCGGCTGGCGGCTTTGCAGGTGAAGGGTGTTTCCGGCGTTGGCGGCGGCATCGTCGATGGTATCGGTGAGATTTTCACCAAGAAAGATGCCGACAATCGCGGCGTGCGCGTGAACGAGTCGGAATCTGGTGCCTACGAAATCGAGCTGCGGATCATCGTCGCCTACGGCTCCGAGATCGGCCAGACGGCCTATGATGTCCAGGTCGATGTCCGCAAACAGGTCATGGCGATGACGGGCAAAGAGGTGCAGAAAGTGGATGTCATCATCGAGGGCGTGCGTATTCCCGGTGACGCCAACCCCGAGGAAGACGATCTCTGGCCCGATCAAGCGGCCACGGACTAAACCCTATTTCCATCGTGAGTTTCCTAACCGACTTTTGGTTCAGCTCCCCCATCACCACCATTCTGATCGGTGGGGGCTTGGCGCTGCTGTTGGTGTTGTTGCTTTTTCGTCAACCAAGGTCCCTGCCGCTGGCTTCCACCGAAAGCGGCAATCTCCTGATCTCACGACGGGCCCTGCACCGCATGGTCGAGGCCTGCTGTGAGCAAGTTCGGGGAGTGGTTTCGGCCAACGCCTCGATCACTATCCGCGGTGACCAGTTTAATACAAAACTGCGGTTGAAAGTTCGCCCGGAGGCCAAACTCGACGCGATCCAAGGCTACCTGACCCAGGAGATCACCAACATCTATCGGGAGAATCTGGGACTTTCCACGGAGATCGGACCGATCGAGCTCAAGGTCGTGGGTGTCATTCCGGCGGATCCCAGTTTCTAGGCGCTCGGGCGCCCGTCCGTCACCTTACCGCGCCTGATCCTAGCCTACCCTCAGGATGGAATTCAACCTTAGCGAATTCAATACGGCCTTCCCATGGTTCTTCCCACCGGTGGTTTTCGTTTTTGGAACCATGATTGGGAGTTTTCTGAACGTCGTGATATACCGGGTGCCCAAGGGCGAATCGATTGTTCATCCCGGTTCCCACTGTTCCTGCGGCCAGCCCATCGCCTGGTATGACAATATCCCCATATTGAGTTGGTTCATCCTGCGGGGCAAAGCGCGGTGCTGCGGCCAACCCTATGCGTTCCGGTATGCCTTCGTCGAAATCCTGACCGGCGTCCTATTTCTGGCGAGCTGGCTCAGCCACCCGCCTGCAGCGGCCCTTGCCGGCATGGTGATGCTGGCGATGTTGGTGGCCGCCACCTTCATCGATCTGGATCACATGATCATTCCTGACAGCATCACCATCTGGGGAACGGTGGGTGCAGTGATGATCTCGGCCCTCCTGCCGTCATTGCACGGCTTCGATACCGCCCCGCTCTATGTGTTGGCCAGCATCCGAGCTGCCTTCACCGCCGTGATCGGAGCGCTGATTGGCTCTGCCCTGATCCTCTGGATCGGGCTGTTGGCGGAGGCCGTTTTGCGGAAGGAAGCCATCGGGTTCGGTGATGTGAAATTCATGGGGTTGAT
>CAKZMS010000609.1 GCA_937128785.1 uncultured Opitutaceae bacterium
TCATTTCCGGGCCCGCAGGATGAGTAAGCAGGCCACGCCTGCGGTGAACACCACGAAGGTTTCCCCCAAGGTATCGAAGCTGCGGTAGTCCGCCAAAACCACCGTTACAATGTTGTCCGTATCCGCGTCCCGATAGGCATTGCGGCTGTAGTGGGAACCCGCCACCGGCGAGCCCGCGGCACTGAGGTCACGGTTGATCGGCGACTGCGCGTCGCCCCGCGGTGGCAGCAGACTCGCGGTGTAGAGCATGAGCGCAAAAAAACCCGCCAAGAGGAGATAGATGAGCGCCTTCAATCTCCCGTCCTCCGATCAGTTCGTAGAATCAACACGATAAAATACACGCCCACGACTCCGGCGCCCGCCACGGCTTCGGTGAAGCCGACGTCCACCGCTCCCATCGATACAAACAGGATGGCGATCACGAAACTGAATACCGTGGTGCTCACCGCGGCCGCCATGAGGTCACGCACTTCCAACGCCAACACCGCCGAGGCGATGAGCAGCAGGTAGAGCATGAATTCCACCATTAATGACATGAGTTCAGCCTTCCTCCTCGCGGGTCCAGGGTTTGATCTTGAGCGCAAGGGCAGCCCGCGCGAGCGCGTGGGCCGCCACCGGATTGGTCAGACATAGAAAGATGATCGCCACCAGAATCTTGGCACTGTTGATCGTCGCTCCCTCGACCACGGCAATTCCGACCAGCAGCACGATGATACCCACCGTGTCGACCTTGCTGGCCGCGTGGGTCCGGGAAAAGAAATCCGGCAGGCGCAGGATGCCGATACTGCCGATCAACATGAAGGCCAGCCCCACCATCATGAGGACTCCCCCCGCCAGAAATTGGATCGTGGTCAAATTCATTTCCCGGGCTTGAGCAGACGAAAATATTCCGAAACGGCGATGCCACCGATGAAGTTGAGCACAGCGTAGGCCAGAGCCAGATCGACAAACATATCGAGTCGCCGGTTATAGATCAGCCCCGCCAACAAAATCAGCGCGATGACCTTGCCGCCGATGGCCCCAATCGCGAGCAGGCGGTCGAACACGGTCGGTCCTTTGACCACCCGATAGAAGGGTATCAGGATGATGAAGACCAAAACCACCGCGACATAGGAAATGAACGTGATCATGACGTCGTCCCCTCCTCCACCGGCAGCTCCACTACTTCGGGCACGGGTCCGTCCACGAATATCCGGGCCACCCGAGCCTGCATCTCCCCGCTGAGTAGATCTTCGGCCGTGCGTTCGGACAGCGCGTGCACCAAATAACAATCATCCTCGACACTAATCGTGAGGGTGCCGGGCGTGAGAGTGATTGAGTTGGCCAGAGTTGTCGTGGCGATCAGATCGGGCTGCACGCAGCGGAAACGCACGAGTCGTGGATTCAGCAGATCCCGGCGCCACAAAATCACCTTCGCCACGTAGACGGCGGAAACCAGCATCTGACCCAGCAGCCAGACAAAGTAGATCACCCAACGCCACGGCCGCAGTCGCTTGAATTTTTCCGCGGATTCCAGGAGCGGCAAACGGCTGTCAAGCCACACCGCCAGGGCCGCCGCCATCACGCCGGCGGAGAGGTGAAACGCGTCCAACTTGCCACTGAGAAATATCCAAATGAGCAGCAATCCCGCCCCCGTGGCCACCCGCCGGAGCCACCCCGGAGAACGGATCGGGCCCGATGATGAAGGCGCGTCCGAGGAGGTGTTCGTGGAGGAGGAAGGCATGGGAGAAAACTTGGCAGGAACGACCGAGCAAGTGAGCGTGAAAATAGCGGTCAAGCCCAATCCCCGTCGACGGGGTTTTCGCCGGGCCAATCCCGCCCACCTGCGCCCCCGACCCGTCGTTTCATTCTGCCAGCAAGGCGGGCAACTCCGCGAGCTCCTTCACCATCAAATCGGCCTCCCGCCGCACCCGCTCGCGCGCCACATAACCGCCAAATCCGATGAACCGATCCACCACCGGCATCGTTTCAAGGTCACTTACGCCATCTCCCACCATGACGCTTTGTGAGGGATTCAGGCGCTCGCGGAGCTGTCGGATGACGATCGGCTTTCCGCCCGAGCGCGTTGTCGGGTAGTCCTGATCGAAACCCCGGTATTCACCGGCTTCGTCGAAGAAAAGGTCCACCGCCTCGACGGTTTCGATGCCCAACTGCTCGGCCAGCGGGCGAATGCACTGCCGAAATCCACCACTCAAGATGGCAACCTGCCAACCCTGCTGGATCAGCGTGCGAATCGTGGCCGCGGCCGGCGGGTCCGCCGTTTCGGTGTAGAGTTGCCCGACCGCGTCGACGTCTTGCGCCCGAGGCCGGATGATTTCCAGCCGCTGGCCGAATACGGATTCGACGCTGATCTTACCATCCATCGCCTCATGCGTCATCGCCTCCACCTGGGCAAAAAGCTCCGGCCCCCGCACGCGGGCGAGCTCATCGACTCCTTCGATGGAGCTCAACGTGCTGTCACAGTCAAAAACGATAAGGGGGCGCGAGGTCGACACGGCGCGAACCGCACCGAATCCCGGCGGTTGGGGCAAGGGGGAAAACAAAAAACCCGCTCCGAAAAGGGAGCGGGTTTCGAAATTGGGTCGGTTACGGGCTTACTTGCCGCGTTGGCGCTTAAACTTGTTCGAGAACTTCTCGATGCGACCGGCGGTGTCGACCAAACGCTTCTCACCGGTGTAGGCCGGGTGGGAGTCGCTGGTCACGTCGCGCACCACGACGTGATACTCGATTCCGTCGATGGTCTCCTTGCGGGCCGAGCTGGATGCTGAGCGCGTGAGGAACTTTTTGCCCGTCGCGACATCGACGAAGCAGACATTGTTGAGAGTGGGATGGCCTTCAGCTTTCACGGGTATTCTCCTGGTGATTGGGACGGGATCAGCCCTGACGAGCCTTGAAACGAGGCTCAACTTTGTTGATCACGTAAATGCGGCCCTTGCGGCGAACCACTTGGCACGCCGGATGGCGCTTCTTGGCGGACTTGATGGAAGAGACGACTTTCATGGAAAAAGAGCAAACACACCGGTCGGCCCTCCCCCTGTCAATGGTTTAGTCTTATCATTTGGTAATACCTATTTGTTAGGCAGTTAGACTGTCCCAAACATACCGTCTCACGGAGAATTTTAGCCGTCCCCTTCGCTTGACCCAGTTTCGGCCCGCGGTAGGATCTCGAAATGAAGCGTTTGCTTCCCTTTCTCGCGGCCGCTTTGGCGATCGGATTCGGTGGGTGCAAGAGCACCCCGCTGACGGTTGAGCACGATGCTGAGAAAATTTCCACTATCCTCGGGGTGCCGGAATCTGAGTTGGTGTTTGTCTCCGACGGGGACGTCGCCGTGGCGGAGGAATTCACGGACTTTTTCAAACCAAGTGATGCCGCGGTGATCGCCCTCACCGAGGACGCCCTCTACTGGCTGCACCTCGACAGCACCCTGGCGGATCAGGTTACGCGAATCCCGGCGGCCGACATCGTCACGCTTTCCCGGGATCTGGGTTGTTTCCAAGTGAAGACAAACGACGAGTTATACCTCGTCAGGCTGCGGGGATGGAACCGGCATCGGGGCGACGGCCCCCGCTCGCTGGAGTTTATGGCGCACCTGCTCAAAGCCAACGGGAGCCTGTTCGTCGCCGACGCGGAGTATGTTTACCAGAAACCGCTCGATGAGCCGCCCCAAATGCGTGGCCACATCGATAACCAGTCCGATCCGAACATCGTGCACGGACAACTCAACATCAGACAATGAACTGATTTCGGGGTGTATCAAAAGCCGTTTGAACCCTTGGTTTACGACAACGACGCCGACCGCGACAGTCTGGCGGACCCCGGCTACCAGCCTCCCGATATTTTCGCCAACAAATACCCCCAAGACCCGAACGGGAATCCAATCCGAGATTAACGCGATGAACCCTAACCCCATGAAACCAGCGATCATCTTGGCCTCAGTCCTCGTAAGCTTGCTACAGACCGGGTGCTACCAAGCGCCGCTGAGTTTGAAAAACGGAGGTGAAAAAGTAGCCGCGAGTATCGGTGAACCCATGGAGAATCGGATGGTTGTGAGCACCGCCGATATGACCCCGACTTCGTCATTTACCGGATGGTTCTCAATTGTTGACCGGGGCGTGTTCGCCGCGACCGAGGATGCCATCTATTGGCAGCCGGGGCAGGACAAATATGACCCCGCGCGATCGATCACGACGGTTCCCTTCGAGTCGGTCGACGAGTTCGCTCCGGATGGCGATCTGGTTCAATTGAGAATCAACGACGCCCTGTATGTTGTCCGTTTCGTGGGGTGGAGCTCCTCGGCCGCCAGTCAGCCGCGGGCGGAAGCATTTATGGATCTGCTCCTTGCCAACGAGGTCCCCCAATTCACGCCCGAGCTTTCCTTCAAGCCGACCATCACCCGGACTCGCCTAAGTTCGTCGGCCCGCAGCCTGGAGGCGGATTACCAAAGCGATCCGGATGTGGTTCGCTCCCAGGATTTCAGGGACCATGATAGCTACGATCACTGGGCAACCTTCGGCGATGATGGCGTCGTCGCCCCCCCACCCTAGACGGGAAATACATCGGGCTGAAAACGCATCGCCCTACCCATCGGTCCAATTGGCTAAAATGAAAATCACCCGAATTCTGATCGCATCGGCAGGTATGACCGCCTTGGCCGGTTGCACCTCCAGCGAACTGTATCTTGAGGTCGAGGGTCCTCATATCGCCCAGTCCGTCGGGGTCGAAGCAACCGACCTTAAATTCATCACGAACGGCGACATTTTTGAGACGGCTTCACCCGATCAGACGGACGGTGAACAAATCCCCATGGAGGCGCCCCCTCATCGGTTTTCACTCTACACCAAGGGAGTGATTGCGGTTTCCAAAGATCGCATATTCTGGGCCCACGAGGGAGTCGAACGTGCCAAACCCGAAGACTTCCTCTCCGTGCCGTTCACCGAGATCGAAGCAGTCCAGCGCATTCCCGACAACGCATTACTCGTGCGCACGAAAACCCAAGACATCATCTTGCGCCCCCACAGTTGGACCAAATACGCGGGAGACGAGGATCGCATTAACATGTTACGGACGGCGCTTATGGATGAGGGTGTCAGGGTAGTCTTCACTCTAGCGGAAGTTCAGCAGGTGACACCTCCCCCCTTGGACCCCGAACGCTCAGAACAGGAGCGAAATCCGCTTGGGCACCCCTTGAATTTGCCTGGGGAGTTGAAGCTCCACTGAAGGAATCATGACCGCGGCGAAAAAATCGCCCCCAC
>CAKZMS010000610.1 GCA_937128785.1 uncultured Opitutaceae bacterium
GCATCATTCCGCAACTGCCGGAAGGCGAGCCTGCCGGGTTTGCCGCGGCATTTTTGCCCGGTGGTGACGAACTGCCCGACGGTGGGCGGCCGATGTCGGTTGATGGAGCGGCCATGGAACTGGCGGCGGGCTCGCGGTGCGAATTCATCCTTGATGTGGGGGAACTGACTTCAGGCTACCCGGTAGTCGAAGTTGAGGGAGGGGCGGGCGCTTGCATCCGCCTGACCTATGCCGAGGCGTTGCGACTTCCCTGGGATACGCCCGATGCGGTGATGTTGGGAGAACAGCAGCCGTTGGAGAACTTGGCCTCTCATTTTGCGGACGAAGGCACGGGTTGGACGTTTGATCGCCGGGGCGCCATTCACGGCTGGTCCGACACGTGGCATCCGCCCGGCGGGGCGGGCAGGTTCGAGCCCTGGCATTGGCGGGCGTTTCGATTCATCGGGGTGACCATCGAGGCAGGCACGGAGCCGATCTCGGTCAAATCCATCCGTTACCGCTATACGGCCTACCCCTACGAATTGAAGGCCCGCTTCAGCTGCAGTGATCCGGCGTTGGAGAAAGTCTTTCAGGCGGGAGTCCGCACGATGCAGTTGTGCTCGCACGATACCTTCGAGGACTGCCCGCATTACGAACAGATGCAGTATGCCGGTGATACCATGATCACCTCGCACCTGGGCATGCTGACCTCGGGTGACTACCGCCTGAGTCGACAAGCGGTATGGCAGTTTGATTGGTCCCGGGGCCCGGACGGACTCACCCACAGCCGGTTCCCCTCGCGTCTGCGCCAAGTGATCCCGTCGTGGTCGCTCCATTGGATCACCACGATCCGGGACCTTGGCCTGTGTAGTGGGGATTTGGTTACAGTAGAGGAGATGCTGCCCGGCTCGTTGGCCGTGCTGGATTGGTTCCGCCGTCACCGCGACGAACGCGGACTGCCGGCCAAGCTGCCTTATTGGAATATCACGGACTGGTGCCCCTGGTGGCCGCGCGGGGTCGTGCCCGGGGCGGACTCGGGACCGACCTGTATCATTTCGGCCCAGTGGATTCAGGCCCTCGATGAGGTGGCGCAGATGTGCAATTGGTTGGGCCGGGTCGACCAGGCAGCTGAACTGCAGGCGGAAGCGGCTGCTACCCGGCGGGTGCTGCACGACACGTTTTGGTCGGAGGAAGAGGGCCTGTATTTTGACCGCCCGGGCGGTCCTGAGGTCAGCCAGTATGGCAATGCCTGGGCGGTCGCCTGCGGCGCGGCGGACCCGGCGACGTGTGAACGCCTGAAGGCGCGCTTTCCGCATGATCCCAAACTTGCGCCCGGTTCGTTTTTTGCCTGGCACACTGCTTTCAAAGCGATGCGCATCATGGGCACCTATGATCAGATGGCTGATCAATTGGGGCCTTGGCACGAATCGATCGATCTCGGACTCGATACCTTTGTCGAGGAGAACAGCTACTGGCGTTCACTTTGCCACGCCTGGAGTGCTCACCCGGTGCTGGAATTTCTTAACCACACCTTGGGTATCCAGCCCACCTCGCCGGGCTTTGCCACCATCCGGATTCATCCCCGTCCCGGTCGACTGACCGAAGCCGCCGGGCGCGTCTGCACCCCCCGGGGATTTGTCTCGGTCAGTTGGACCCGGCAAGGCACGCAGTTCGATCTCGAGATCGATTCACCCGAAGATACGCCGATCGAGGTGGTGTTACCGGATGATTCTGTGCATCGTTACATGGGCGGAAAATGGCGTTCCGACCAACTTAACCCCTCCCCATGATGTCAGCGTTGAAATTTTTGGAATCCGCCCCGGGCGCAATCCGGATTGGTCGTGATGATGGCCGGGTGTTGTGGCGCTACGTCTTCGAACCCGACACGCCGGCCCGGGAATCCTCCCGCCCGTTCGTCCACCCTCTATATTCAATTGATGGTGACGTATTGACCAACTGGCGCCCCAACGATCATCCGTGGCATCATGGACTGAGTTTCACGCTCACCGCGGTGAACGGGATCAACTTCTGGGGCGGACCCTCGCATCGAGCGGAGGACAGCTACAAGTGGCGCGATGATCATGGCGTGCAGTGTCATGTTGATTGGCTGGAGCGATCGCCGGAACGTCTGGTGGAGAAGCTGGAATGGCGACGCGCCGGAGCCGATGGTGAGCTCGTGTTGGGGGAAGAGCGCACCATGGTCACGCGGCTCATCGATGACGGGTGGAGTTTGGACTGGAAAAGCCGGTTGCAGAATTCTGCCGATGAAGACCTCGTCTGCCACAATTACCACAGTCTTGGCGGTCTGGAGGGTTCCCATTACAGCGGGCTGCAGTTTCGCGGTGCCCGTGGTCTGCTCGATGAACACGGCGACGAGACGGTCCGGATGGTGGGCGCGTCGGGAGAATCCGACATTGCCGCCTTGCATGGCCAAAAAGCCGATTGGGTGGAATGGCATGCCCAGACCGATGGCTCGCTGCGGAGGGTGCGTCTGCGTTTCGAGTCGCCGGATCAGCCGATTCCGTGGTTTCTGCGCCGGGACAACCCGCTGGTCGCTTTCCCGCCGCATCGCGAAGGCCCCTGGGTGATTCCGGCCGGTGGCAGCCGGGAGCTGAGTCACCGACTGTCGTTTACCCGAATGTGAATATGAACCGTAAAACTTTTTTGCAGAGTCTCGGCTGGGGCGCGTTTGGTGCGAGTACGGGTTCACTTTGGGCCGACGCTTTCAACTTACCTGATTTTCAGGCCTCCGCGCCATCGAACTATTGGGAGGCCATCAAAGCCGGTTACGACCTGCAGCCCGGTTACCGTTACTTTAATTCTGGCGGACTGGGCCCCAGTCTTCGGGTGGTGCGCGAAGCCGTGGATGCGATCGCGGCGGAGCTGGAGGCGGTGGTGGAGACCGGTCACGATCGGCTCGAGCCGGCGCGGGATCGCATCGCCTCCTTTTTGGGCGCCCAGGCAAAGGAGGTCGCCTTCGTGCGAAATGCGACCGAGGCCAATGGCATTGTCGCCGGAGGTCTGGCCTTGGATGCCGGAGATGAAGTGATTTTCGAGTCGCACGCGCATCCGGGGGGATCATTTCCGTGGATACTGCAGGCGGAACGCCGAGGGGTTGCCATCCGCTTGTTTGAGCCGGATCCCCATTCCGTGGCCGGCAACCTTGAACGTATCAAAGCCTTGGTTACGCCGCGCACCCGCGTGATTCAGGTCTCGCACATCACCGCGCCGACCGGCATCCATCTGCCGGTCACGGATATCGCCGCGTTTTG
>CAKZMS010000611.1 GCA_937128785.1 uncultured Opitutaceae bacterium
GACCTGCTTGGTGGCCTTGATCTGAGCGGCCGAACCCACGCGGGAAACGGACAGACCCACGGACACCGCGGGGCGGATACCTTGGTTGAACAAGTCGGTTTCGAGGAAGATCTGGCCGTCGGTGATCGAGATCACGTTGGTCGGAATGTAGGCCGACACGTCACCGGCCTGTGTCTCAATGATCGGCAGCGCGGTGAGGGAGCCTTTGCCGTCGAGACGAGCGGAGCGTTCGAGCAACCGGCTGTGCAGGTAGAAGACGTCTCCCGGGTAGGCCTCACGACCAGAGGGGCGCTTCAAAATGAGGGAAATCTGGCGGTATGCGACCGCGTGCTTGGAGAGATCATCGTAAACGATGAGTGCATCCATGTCGTTTTCCATGAACCATTCGCCGATGGCGGCACCGGAGAACGGCGCGAGGTATTGATTGGCCGGATTGTCGGCGGCGGGGGCGGCCACGATCACGGTGTATTCGAGGGCTCCGGCGGCTTCGAGAGCAGCCAGGGTGCGCACGATGTTGGAGTTCTTCTGTCCCACCGCGACGTAGATGGAGTAGACCGGACGGAAGTCGGGATCGCCGGACTCGAGGCCCACCTTGTTGATCTTCGCCTGATTGATGATGGTATCGATGGCGATGGTGGTCTTGCCGGTGCCGCGGTCACCAATGATGAGCTCACGTTGGCCGCGACCGATGGGAATCATCGAGTCAATGGCCTGAATACCGGTGAAGAGAGGTTGGTCGACCGACTTACGGGCGATGATGCCGGGAGCGATGCGCTCGACCGGGTAGGTCTCCTTGGCTTCGATCGGGCCTTTGCCGTCAACGGGATTGCCGAGGGCGTCGACCGTGCGGCCGAGGAGGGCTTTGCCGACGGGCACTGAGAGGAGGCGGCCGGTGGTGAGGACTTCGTCACCTTCCTTCAGTTGGGACACGTCACCGAGGACGACGGTGCCGACCTCGTCTTCTTCCAAGTTCAACGCGATGCCGATGGCGCCGCCGGGGAACTGGACCATCTCGTTATACATCACGTCGGAGAGGCCATCGATTTTGGCCACGCCGTCGGCGACGGTGCGAATGGTGCCGGTGTTCTTTTTGACCGCTTTATTGGAAAGGTTGGCGATCTGGGATTCGATTTGTTCGAGGACGGTGCTCATGTCGACGGGGACGGTTTTAAGGAGTTTGGCTAATTGAAATTGAAGAGAGGGTGATCAGACCGAGGCGGCGAGGGCGTCGAGTTGTCCGGCCACGGTGGATTCGTAGACATCGTCAGCGATGCGAACGCGCAGCCCGGCGATGAGGGCATCGTTGCGGGATGCGGACGTGGCGACGGAACGGTGGTATTTCTGCGTGAGGGCGCCGCCAATGGCAGCGAGGATTTCGGAGGAAACCTCACCGGCGTGTTCGACGACCGCGTTGGTTTTTTGCAGCTCGCGTTCGATCCGGCGGTGGTAGGCCTTGAGGACCGCCATGGGTTGGGCCGGCGGGTGCTTTTCCAGGTAGGCGAGCACTCCAGTCACGCGTTCGGCATCGACGGCGCCATCGGAACCAAGGCTCAGCTCGGCGAGCTGTTTGGCGAGTTGCGAGGTTTTTTTCGAGGTGGCCACGAGGAAAAGTTGAAAGGCGGAAGGACGGAAAAACTAAGACGTGATCAGGCGAGGGTCAGCTCTTTGGCGGCCGCGTCGTTGTAACGCTTGCGCTCCTCGTCGGTCAGCTCCTTGGCGAGGACCTGCTGGGTGGTGGTCACAACCAGGCGGGCGATTTCGGCCCGCGCTTCGGCGACCATCTTGCGATGCTCAAGCTCGGTGGCGTGCTGGGCCTTGGTGATGATGTCCTGCGCCTTGACGGTGGCTTCCTGGGTCTGCTTTTCGAGGAAGGCCTTGGCGGAAACGCGAGCCTCTTCGATGACCTTGGTCGCTTCGCCTTGGGCGGTTTTGATGATGGCAGCACTCTCCTCGGCGGCAGCTTCGAGTTTCTGCTTCATCTCCTCGGTATATTCAATACCGGCGTCGATCTTGGCCTGACGTTCCTCCATGGCGGAGGTGATCGGCTTGATCAGCTTGAAGTAGACGACTGCGAAGAAGATCGAGAAGCCGATCAGCTGCAGCACGATGTATTTGCCTTCGATGCCGAAGGAACCGAGTCCGAATTGCTCGAGCACGCCGCCGGATGCCGCCGTGGCGTCAGCTGCTGCGAGGATCAAGTTGGCCGTCATATCGCGAGGAGGTTGGAGAGTGGTGGGAAAAAGAGGGTCCGCGCCGGGTTGAGGTCGTCAAACGCCGACGCGGGAGAGTTTTAAAACTCGCTTATTTGGCGAGGAAGAGAGCGAGGATACCGAGACCTTCGGCCAGCGCCATACCGATAATGGCTTGAACGAGGATCTTACCGGAAGCTCCGGGATTGCGTCCGACGGCTTCACAGGCCTTGAAGCCGATGAGGCCCACGCCGATAGCGGCGCCGAGCAGACCGAGACCAGAGGCGAGATTGCCGGTGATTTCTGCGAGGATCATGATGATGTGTTGGTTTTGATGTGGTTGCGGTTACCGCCGTGCACGCTCTTGGCATGCTCCCGACGGGAAAGGTTCAGTGAGCTTCGGCGTGACCCTCTTCGTGGTCGTGGTCGTCACCATGGTTACAGATAAGACCGATATAAACGGCACTGAGGAGCGTGAAGACCGTGGCCTGAATCAGGCCGACGAAGAGCTCAAGGAAGTAGAAGATGAAAAAGAAGCCGGTGCCGTGCAGGAGGTTCTCACCGCCGTAGACATTACCGAAGAGGCGAACGGAAAGGGTGAATGGGCGAATGATGATCGAGAACACCTCGATGAATCCGACCACGAAGAACACGAGGGTCAGGATGGGGTAGAGCCACCCGGGAGTCTCCGCCTTGTCCGCCTTGTTTCCAAACAGGTCGATGAAGAGCAGCTTGGGGCCGGCGAACTTGAACACGATGATCAACCAGGCGCCGAATGAAAGCAGGGCCAGGGCGATGGTGCCGTTGAAGTCGGCGGTGAAGGGACGCACCAGTGGGGTGAAATGTCCGTCCGCGCCATGCCAGCCAATCGTGCCTACACCCGGGATAAGTCCCGACCAGTTGTTGACCAGAATGAAGAGGAACAGGGTCGCTAGGAGCGGGAAAGCAGCGGGGAAGGCTTTTTTGCCTACGATCGGTTCGAAGAGATCGCGCAGCGCCGTCAGCAAGGACTCCATCAGCGCTTGGCCCTTGGTGGGCCGAATCGAAGGTTTGCCCACCGCCCAGACGAGCAGGGCCAGAATGACACCCGAATAGATCCAGCCGGTGAGAATGGAATTGGTGAACAGACCGGACTCTACCAGTGGCTCTGCCCGAGGTGACACCTCGGCCGTGGCGATGTTGGCGACGGCGAGAAGTGGCAGGAAATTGAGGAGTTTCGTAACTCGGTTCATGAAGGCACAGTGATGCTGGTGAAGACTGGAACGAAAATGCGTAGGGGATCGGCCTCAGCCCCGTCAACCATTGAAACCCGATCTCACGAAGGTCGTATCAATCATTAGGAGGGCAGAGTGGCGCAATATGCTTCGTCTAATCGACACCAGTCGGCGCGGCTGAGCAATTTTACGCGCGGCGTGCGATCCAGGATTGGTGAGAATTTGCCCTAGCCTCGAAAATGGTTTCCCGCTCAAAGGGCCACTCCTCGGCCGGATTTATGATCCAGTCGGGATGAGCGCTGACGACTTCCAGCGCCTCCGCAAAGTAGCCTTCATGGTCGGTGCGGAAGCACAGAGGAGTGTCCGGGGCGGTTAATTGCGCGAGGTCCGAGAGAAACGGCGCTTGGATGAGCCGATTCTTCCAGTGTTTGCGCTTCGGCCAGGGATCCGGGAACAGGACGAGGATTCGCCCCGAGAAACGGGTCTCCCTCGGCAGTGCCTCCAGAAGATCGGCCGCCTCTGCGCGAAGCCAGGTCACATTGGTCAACCCTGCCCGGGCCGCTTTCCGCTCACATTTCTCCAATCGCTCCACGATGATGTCGATGGCGATACAGTGCTCGGCTGGGTGAGCGGCGGCGTAGGCGGCCATGTAATGTCCGTGGCCGCAGCCGATTTCGAGCGTCAGGTCGGGGTGATCGAGCGGGACGGTGACCAATTGAGCCCGGAGCGCGGTGACTCGTTGGCGATGGATGGCTTGGGCTTCTTCAATCGGCGGCATGGGCCGGGTAAAAACCCTTCGGGCCGCCCGGAGCAAGCCCAACCCGCCCTGCCCCACTTGCCGTTGGCCATCTACTGTTTCGGGTGGGTCGGAATCCAAATGCGGAAAGTGGTCCCCTCCCCCAACGTGCTTTCCACCTGCACCCGGCCGCCGTGAAGCGTGGCGATGTGTTTCACGATGCTGAGTCCGAGTCCGGTGCCGCCGCGTTCCCGGGAGCGTCCTTTTTCCACCCGGTAGAAACGCTCGAAGATATGCGGCAGGTCGGCTTCCGGAATACCGGGACCATCATCGGATACCCGGATCTCAACTTCCGCTTCTGCTGGATGAAGCTCCGCTCCCACCGTGATGCCAGATCCGGCGGGAGTATACTTTAAAGCATTATCGATCAAATTGTTGAGCACCTGGGTCACCTTGAGGGGATCCAGGATCAGGCGATTGATAGCGCTGTCGAGTTGGGTGATCACCTTGTGTTCAGCCGCGTCGGGCCGGTTGCGGTAGTCTTCCACGATCGATAGTATCATCGCTCGCAGCTCCACCGATTCGCGTTCCAACGCGGAGTTGGAGGATTCCAGCCGGGAAAGCGTCAAAAGATCATCCAGCAACGAATTGAGCCGCTCCGTGTGGCGCTGGACCGTGTTCAAAAATCGTGTGCGGTCCGCCAGATCCATATCCTGGTGCCCGTCGACGAGGGTCTCGATATAGCCTTTGATTACGGCTAGCGGGGTCCGCAGCTCGTGCGAAACATTGGCCACGAATTCCTTGCGCATGCGCTCCAGCCGTTTCTGGCGGGTCACATCATGGAGAACGAACAACGCCCACTGCCCGCTCGCCCCGTCCAGGGCCGGAATGGTGGTTCCGGTAACTTCCACCCAGCGCGTCTCGTCCGTCTCCACAAATTCGATTTCGTGATAAGGTTCTGCCGTGCCTTTTCTGACCGCGTCGACGTAATTCAGAAACGTGACACTGTGCAGCACCACCTCAAGGCGTTGATCGATAATCTCAGTAGCCCGGGGAAATATATCCTGTAATGAGCTATTAGCCAGTAGGATATGATTGTGACTATCTACGACCAACACCGCCTCTTTCAGACTGCCGAGCGTGGCGTCGAGTTGGGCAAGTTGGGAAGTTTGGGCGGTTTCGAGTTTGGTCAGTTTCTCGATCAGATCGTTCGAAGTCTCGCAGAAATCGATCCAATCCTTGCCCGCTGCGCCCGGGTGCTCGTGACGGAGAAACGTCTGCCGTTGGACCAATGCCTCGCGAACCGTGCGGACGGCCCGTCGGTGTCCCGCGAGCTTCACGCTGGTCCAAACCAGCGCCACGGCCAACAGAACCAAGACAGCTTCAAGCATCGTTTAAGATGAACGCGGCCGGTTCCGGCTTCCCCGCCACCTAGGCGGAAGATTCCTGAACCTTGCGTTCGGCCAACCGGTAGCCAACGCCGCGAATGGTTTCAATCCAATCGGCTTCCGAACCGAGTTTTTCCCGCAGGCGGCGCACATGGGTGTCCACGGTCCGCGTCTCGATCTCAGTCTCGTAGTTCCAGACGTTCAGCAAGAGATGTTCCCGCGTTTGGACGCGACCACGTCGCTCCATCAGCAGATGGAGCAGTTTAAATTCCGTGGCGGTCAGTTCCACTACTTCCCCGTTGATCTTTACTTCGTGACGGTCGACATCGAGTTCGATGGCGCCGGCGATCAGCTTCACGGGTTCATCGGCGCCCTTCCCTTCACTGCGGCGCATGATATTTTGCACCCGTAAAACCAACTCTTTGGTGCTGAATGGTTTGCAGATGTAATCGTCTGCTCCGATTTCGAGTCCGAGGATCCGATCGTTCTCTTCGACCTTCGCGGTCAGGAATACGACGGGAATCTGTTTGAGCTTGGGATCTGCCCGCAACATCCGGCAAATCTGCGTGCCGTTGATTTCTGGCATCATCACATCGAGCACCACCAGGTCGGGCATAAACGACCGCGCCACGGCGATACTCCGCGTCGGGTCATTGACGGTTTCTACGTCGAATCCCTTGGCCTTTAGATTATAGGCGACCAAGTCGGCGACGTCGGATTCGTCATCCACGACAAGAACTCGTTTACGTGGGCTTTCTGCCATTCACTCAACCGTAGCAATTGCAGGCCGTTCGTAACAGTCCGAAAACGGCCCGTTTCACAATTGTTACAGCCGGCGCAAAAAATTTGCGAAACGGGCAGTTTTTAGATCTTGGCCCGTCGCCGGCTTTCGATGAGAACCAGTAAGATACTGATATCCGTAGGGTTAACTCCACTGATGCGGCTGGCTTGTCCCAGATTGGTCGGTTGAATCTCGGTCAGTTTCAGCGCGCTCTCGCGCCGCAAACCCTTGATCTCCAGGAAGTCGAGATCGGGTGGAATCTTGACCTTCTCGACGTTGGCGAGCTTCGCGATTTGTTTCTCTTCGCGCTCGAGGTAGCCCCGGTAGGTTACCCGATACTCGATTTCTTGGCGCGTCGATTTGGGTAGGTTCTGATAGGTTTCCGGCATCGTGGGTGCCCTGCCTTTGCTTTGGGTCGTCCGCCGCCAATGGTCCCCGTAAGTCCCCTGCTCTCCCCCGGGTCGTTCTTTTTCGATCCAATCGATCCACTTCCGGGTTTCCGCGATCTTGGCCTCCATCCGCTTCAGCCGATCAGCTTGGACCAATCCCTGAGTGGCGGCGTGATGCACCAAACGGTGCTCGGCGCTACCGTGATTGAAAAGCAGTCGATGCTCGGCCCGGCTCGTAAACATGCGATAAGGCTCTTTGGTACCTTTGGTGACCAAGTCATCAATGAGCACGCCGATATAGGCTTCGTGTCGACCGATCACCATAGGTTCAGATCCCCGACTCTTATTCACGGCATTTACTCCGGCCACCAAGCCCTGAGCCGCCGCCTCCTCATAGCCAGAGGTTCCGTTGATCTGACCGGCAAAAAACAGGTTTTCGACTTTTTTGGATTCCAGTGATGGCAACAGCTGCGTCGGTGGCGCGAAATCATATTCCACCGCATAGGCCGGCCTCAACAGTTCAGCGTGTTCCAGTCCCGGAATCGATCGTACCATCTGCATCTGCACATCAAATGGCAATGACGTCGAAAGACCGTTGATGTAATACTCGTTGGTCGATCGGCCCTCGGGTTCGAGAAACAGTAGATGACGCGGCTTGTCCGCGAAACGGACAAATTTGTCTTCGATGCTCGGACAATATCGCGGACCCGAACTCTGGATCTCACCAGAATACATCGGGGACTTGGTCAGGTTTTGATTCACGATATCTGCCGTTTCGGCAGTCGTGTAGGTCATCCAACAGGAAATCTGATTGGTTCCGGGTTCCCAACCAAGGCGTTCTTCGCCGGATTGTTCCACGTGGAACAATCCATTATCTTGGCGGGTATCGTGGAAAGCGAAGCGGGTGGGGTGCTTGTCGCCTTGTTGCTCCGTCATTTGCGAGAAATCCAGGCTTCGGCCTAGGAGGCGAGGGGGCGTCCCGGTTTTTAGGCGCTCGAGCTCAATCCCGACTTCCTCGAAGCTCGCTGAAAGGGTCTTGGCGGTGAAGTCACCCATGCGACCACCTTCGGTTTTGTTTTGGCCTACATGCATGAGCGCCCGCAGGAACGTTCCCGTGGTGACCACAACGGTCTTGCCGGCAAACTCGATATCCAGGTTGGTCCGCACGCCCGTAACCATTCCAGACTTGAACACCAAACCGGTAACCGTGGCTTGAAAGAGTTGGAGGTTGGGCTGCAACTCCAAGGTGTGCTTCATCCGGTATTGATAGGCCTTCTTGTCTGACTGCGCCCGAGGCGCCTGCACCGCCAAACCCTTGGACTCATTAAGCAACCGAAACTGGATGGCGGTCACGTCGGTATTGATGCCCATCTCGCCACCCAAGGCATCGATCTCCCGGACCATGTGACCCTTCGCCTGACCGCCGATTGCCGGGTTGCAGCTCATGGCCGCAACGGTGTCGATGTTGCCGGTCAACAGTAGGGTAGAGGCGCCCATGCGGGCCGCCGCCAGGGCGGCTTCACAACCGGCGTGGCCGGCACCGCAGACAATCACATCGTATGGTAACATGTTGTATAACATTTATTTACCGATACAAAACGTCGAGAATAGTCGATCGAGCACTTCCTCATTGTCCATCTTTCCGGCGACTTCCCCCAGCGCGTCGAGGGCACCTCTCAGGTCGCTCGCGAGCAGTTCGGTTGGACCGTTTGACTGCAGGTGGGAGAGGGTGGATTCGAGCCCCTCGGTGGCCCGTCGCAGGGCATCCGCATGGCGGGCGTTAATGGCGATTTGATCCTCCTGATCCTGTGGTCCCAAGGCATCTGCCCAGGCAATAATTTCGGACTCCAGTTCCGGTAAACCGGTTTGCTGCAGCGCGGAGATCGACAGGCTTTTGAAGCCCTCCGGTGGTTCCGCGGCGGGAGCATTCGAGCCGAGCAGATCGGTCTTATTGAGCAGGACCCGGGTTCGTGCCGGATCGAGTTTTTGATTCAACTCCTCGGGTAGTGGAGGAGTGGGGTGGGTCGCATCAAGCACTAGCAAAACCAAATCGGCTTCGGCTACCCGTTCATAGGTTTTGGCGATGCCTTGCTCTTCAATCTCGCCGGGTGACGGATTCAAACCGGCGGTGTCGATGAGGCGAAGCCAGTGTGGACCCACCATCACCGCCTCTTCCAAATAGTCACGCGTCGTGCCGGGTTGGTCGCTGACGAGGGCACGGTCCCGACCCAGCAGAGCGTTCATCAGGGAGCTCTTGCCGGCGTTGGGTTCACCCAGGATCACGGTTTTAATCCCCTCGCGCAGCATATCGCCATAGCGGTGAGTCGCGAGCAGGCGGCTTGTTCCACGTAGAACACCGTTCACCAGGTCCAAAACGGTTTGGCGGTCTTCCGCCGGGAGATCCTCCTCGGGAAAATCAATATACGCCTCCACCCGGGCCAACCCCATGAGGAGATCCTCGGTTATGGTGGTGAGGTGCTGACCGAGACTGCCGCGCAGCTGCTGATTGGCTGCGGCAATGGCTCGGGCACTCCGGGCATGAATCAAATCCATCACGGCCTCGGCTTGGCTGAGATCGAGGTTTCCATTCAAGAACGCGCGGCGGGTGAATTCTCCTGGTTCCGCCGCGCGGCATTCCCTCTTAAATAAATCATCAAGAACCAGTTGAGTGATTGTCGGGTTACCGTGAGTGGAGATTTCGAGTACGTGCTCACCCGTGTAGGATCGAGGTTCGGCAAAGTAGGTGACGAGCACATCGTCGATCACGTTCCCGGCCAGATCAAAGTAGGGGAGGTGAGTGGCCACGCGGGGTTCGAGCTTCTCCCTAAAAATCTGCGGGCCTAGTTCGGCACATGCCGTGCCGCTGACGCGGACCACGCCAATGGCGGAGGTCCCGGTCGGTGTGGCGGGAGCAGCAATCGTGTCGGACGGCAGATTCATTGAATCTGCCAGACCGAACGCGCTTCCGACCTCAACGCAAAGCCATTTCGTGCTCCAACCTCGGGGATCTCCCTGACGATAGTTTAACCAACAGGGTTAAACTATCGCTTAAACCAATGCTGTTGAATGAGTAAGGGATTGGATTAGTCGAGTATTTCGACTTTGGGTCCGTCGGCAATCCGATCCCCGGGATAGAGGACGAGTCGATCGCCGAGATCCACTTCACTGAGTCATTATAAAGGGACAGGTTAAAAAGTGTTGACAGGAAGCTGAGAAATCTCGATCAGTTTGTAGGAGCATGAGGACGGCCAGG
>CAKZMS010000612.1 GCA_937128785.1 uncultured Opitutaceae bacterium
GTGCTATCGATTGGACTGTTGGCCGCGCTAGCCGCTGAGATCGTTTTGCAGATGCCCGGCGAAGTGGGTCGCTTGATCATTTTCATTGATACGACGATCTGCCTACTCCTGTTCATCGACTGGGTATATCGACTAGCGGAGGCGGAATCCAAACTGGCCTTCATGAAGTGGGGCTGGCTGGACTTACTGGCCTGCGTCCCGTTTGTGGCTGAGTTTCGTTGGTTACGGCTTTTCCGTATCGTGCGTCTGTTGCTCGCCGTGCGCACGTTCAACCGCTTCAAGCGGGTGCTGTCATCGAGTAAAACCAGCGCCGGGCTGAGTGGTATCGGCGTGATTGCCATCCTCATGATCTCGTTTGGATCCATCGGCGTGCTCATGATCGAATACGACGAACCGGGAGCCAACATCACCACGGCCGAAGATGCACTGTGGTGGGCGATCGTAACCACCACAACGGTCGGTTACGGCGACCACTATCCGGTGTCGACCGCGGGTCGACTGATCGCCACCGTGTTGATGGTCACCGGTATCGGTTTGTTCGGCACGCTCAGTGGGGTCGCGGCCGGATTTTTTCTGGGCGGCGAGCAGGACAAACCGGCGTCGCTCTTGGCCCAAAAGAAAATGCTCGCCCGCTTGGAGGAACTCCAGGCCGAACTGCACGAGGTTCACGAGGAACAGAAAAGCATGCTCGAGAACGCTGGAGAGCCCCCGAAACCCGGCAATCCATCGACGTCGGACCGCTCCTAGTCGGGTCTTGCAAACCTTACGCAGCTAACGCGTGATTTGCACCCCACCGCGCCCTCATCGCGGACCTCAAAACATCTTTTGCCATGGAATCTTCGAGCTCCCCCTCTCCCAAGCAACGTGACCTGATGACGTCTTTTCTGCAGATCGCCGTCGTATCACTCCTGCTTTACTGGTGCTTCCTGATCATCTCCCCATTTTTGAATGTGGTCGTGTGGGGCATGTTGATCGCCGTGGCCCTGTATCCGGTCCACCAAAAACTCTCCGCCAAGATGGGGAACAAGCCCAAACAAGTCGCCGTGACCATGGCGTTGATCGGAGTCCTGGGTCTGGCGATTCCCTCGTGGATGATTGCCAGCTCGAGCGTGACTGAAGCCAAGCAACTGGCGGTCAGCTTCAAGGAAGGCACGTTGGAAGTTCCCGCACCCAACCCGGACGTCGCGGAATGGCCGGTTGTGGGACCAAAGCTGCATGCTCTCTGGAGCAAGGCAGCGGAGGATATTGAATCCACGATCATGGAGTTTCAGCCCCAGATTGCGGAGTTCGGCGTGACCATTGGAAAAACCGCCCTCTCCGGCCTGTTCGGGGTGCTCGGGTTCGTCTTTTCCATCATCATCGCGGCGGTGTTCATGTTGTGCGCGGACGGCGGCTACAAAGCGGCCTGTGCCATCTCCAATCGGGTCGCGGGGACTCAGGGCCAGGCGCTCACCGATCTCGCCATCCAGACTATCCGCAGCGTCACCAAGGGCGTATTGGGCGTAGCGATCATCCAGGCGCTGCTATCTGCCGTGCTGCTGTTCTTCTGGGGCGTGCCCATGGCGGGAATCCTGGCGGGATTGATTTTGGTGCTGGCGGTCGTGCAGTTGCCGCCGTTGCTCATCCTCGGTCCGGTGGCCGTGTGGATCTTCTCCGTCGCCGAACCGGTGTCTGCCACGATCTTTGCCGTGTTGGCGTTTGTGGTGAGCATCAGCGATTCCTTCCTCAAGCCGATGTTCCTCGGTAAAGGGGTGGACGTGCCCATGCTGGTTATCCTCATCGGTGCCATCGGCGGAGCCATGGTTTCGGGTGTATTGGGATTGTTTGTCGGCGCCGTTGTGCTCGCCGTCGGTTACAAGTTGATGCAGGCTTGGCTGGCCATGGATGCCGCCCACGAGGCGGAAAAATAATCCGGCTGACCCATCTGTAGCCCCGGATTCCTTGCTGCGTTGAAGGCTACCCGCTTCTTCTCCTTTGCGACCATGGGTTGCGTGCTGGGGCTGATCGGCTGCACCCCGGTGGGGCCCGATTTCGTGACTCCCGCCACGGAGTCACCGACGCAGTGGAACAACGATTCCGCTCAGGACTTCGACGCCACCCGCCCCGCCACGGTGCAATGGTGGCAGGAGTTTGATGATCCCGTCCTCACAGGGCTGATCGAGCAGGCCCAGCGCCAAAACCTCAACCTGCGGGTCGCCGGGCTTCGCGTGCTGGAGTCTCAGGCGTTGTTGGGGATCACCATCGGCAATCAATATCCCCAGGCTCAACTGACCTCCGGCGACGCGACCTACGCTCGGTCCGGCGGGGTCGACACGGAAATCTACAACCTCTCGGCGGTCTCGTCGTGGGAGATCGATTTCTGGGGGAAATTCAAACGAGGCGTCGAATCAGCGGATGCTTCCCTGTTGGCCAACATCGCCAGCTTCGATGATCTCGTCGTGATCCTCAACGCGGCGGTGGCTTCCACCTATGTCTCCATCCGCACCATCGAAGAACAACTCCGCATCGCCCACGAGAACATCACGGTGCAGCAGCGCAGCTACGACATCGTGGAGGTCTTGTTCCGCAACGGCGACAGCGCGGAACTGGATGTCCAGCAGGCCCGCACCCTTTTGCTCAGCACCCAGGCTTCCGTTCCCCAGTTGGAGACCGCCCTCAATCAGGCGCGCAACGCCCTGAGTATCCTGCTCGGAGAACTCCCGGGGAAAACCGCCGCGCGCCTGGCCCAAGGCGGAGGCATGCCGGAGGTGACTCAGGTGACCGCGGTGGGCATTCCCGCAGACGCGCTGCGACAGCGGCCCGACGTGCGCCAAGCAGAGCTGTTGGCCCGCGCCCAAAACGCCCAAATCGGCGTAGCCCGCGCGAATCTCTATCCCAGTTTTTCGATCGCCGGATCGATCGGCGTATCCGCATCCGGAGCCGCGGGCGACACGGACTTGGGCGACTTGTTTGATTCCGACGCCATCACCTACGGCATCGGCCCCTCCTTCAGCTGGCCCTTCCTGAACTACGGTCGGCTCGAAAACAATGTACGGGTGCAGGACGCGCGTCTCCAACAACTGCTGTTTCTCTACCGGGAGACCGTGATCGAAGCCGTACGGGAAGTGGAGGATGCCCTGATCGGATTCGAAGGAGCCAAGCAACAGGAGCTGATTCTGACCGAGGCTCTCCTCGCCGCCAAGCGCTCGGCCGATCTGGCCATGCTGCGCTACAAGGAAGGTTTTTCCGACTACCAGCGGGTGTTGGACGCCCAGAAGTCCCTCTTCAACCAACAGGAACGCTACGTGGTGAACCGTAGCAATGAAGTGTTGGCCTTGATCAATCTACACCGCGCCCTCGGCGGCGGGTGGCAACATCGCCCGGTCGATTTCGTCGACGACGCGACCCGCACCGAGCTCGAAGAACGCACCGACTGGGATGAGCTGATCGACGCCAACCGTGAACTGCAGGCCCGTGAATCGCTGGCCGAACCCACCCCTTGAAACCGCGACCGTTAGAAAGGTGAACCATGAGCGAAGAAGCTAAAACTCCTCCTCCCGCCCCGCCGGCAGATACCCCGAAGCCCAAACCGGATCCGGTGCGACGTTGGACTTTGATCCTACTGGGATTGGTCGCCGTCCTCATCGGCTGGAGATTGGTCTCTGACCGCGTGACCCCTTTCACCAGTCAGGCCCGCGTCCATGCGCTGGTCGTGCCGATCGCCCCGGAGGTCTCCGGCAAGGTGACGGACGTTGAGGTGGGCAACAACCAGTTCGTCGAGGCCGGAGATGTGCTGTTTAGAATCGACGCTACCAGCTACCAACTGGCCGTGGAAACCGCTCAGGCCAATCTGGAATCCGCCCGACAAGCCACCGGAGCCTCCGCCGCCAATGTCGACGTCGCTCGGGCTTCGCTCGAGTCCGCCAAGGCCGGTCGGGTCAAAGCCCGGCAGGATGCCGAGCGCATGCGTCGCATCAAAGAAGAGGACCCTGGAGCCATTTCGGATCGCCGCGTCGAAATCGCCGAAGCCTCGCTGTTGGTCGCCGAAGGTCAGGTCAGCGCCGCCGAAGCCGCGCTGGAGATGGCCATCCAGCACCTCGGCCGCGAGGGCGAGGACCACTCGAACATCCTGAAGGCCCAGTCTGCGCTCGATCAGGCGAATCTCGATCTCGACCGGACCACCATCGTCGCACCGGAGGATGGTCTGGTCAGCGACGTGCGCATCAATCGCGGTAACTTCGCTTCCGCCGGTGCTCCGACCATGACCTTTATCGCCGTGCACAACGTATGGGTGCAGGCCGACTTCACCGAAAACAACCTGGGGAACATCAAGGCGGGGGATCCGGCGGAGATCGTCTTCGACGTGATGCCCGGCCAAGTCATCACCGGCAAAGTCCGCGAATCCGGATTTGGCGTCGCGGTGGATACCGCCCCGTTGGGCAGTCTGCCCACTATCGACAACAACCGCCAATGGCTGCGTAGCTCCCAGCGTTTTCCCGTCGTAGTCGACTTTGAATTGCCCGACTCCGACGGATCCGGCCCGCCCCTCATCCGGGTCGGTGCGCAGGCTTCGGTCACCGTCTATACCGGAGAAAGCGGCCTATTCAACGGCCTCGCCGGGTTCTACATGTGGTTCGTGAGTAAGGCCACCTACGCCTACTAAGTTCGACGCCGGCGTCTCGCGATGACCATCGCCCAACAACGCACCCTGCGACTCGCCCTGGGCACCGCCCTGAGCATGGCCTTCTGCCAGGCGATCAACTGGGACATGTCGTTTGTCGCGCCAGTGATCACGCTGACTTTTCTGGGACTGCCCCTGCCCTGTCTGAAGCCGGCGGCAGGAATCAAGTTTCTGATTCTGCTGACGGTTTCCCTGCTGATTGGCACGGCCCTGCTTCCCGTTCTGATCTACTACGAAGGCGCCGGATTGCTGCTACTCTCGATGTCGATTTTCTTCGCCTTCTACATCACGGCCAAAGGGGTGCCGGCAGTGCTGGGAACCTTCCTGACGGTGGGCCTCGCGCTCACGGCGGGGGTCGGAACCGTATCCATCGATGCGCTGCTGGGACTCATCAAAGGTGTCGTTATCGGGGCCGCGGTCGGACTCCTGTTCTATTGGTTGGCGCACGGATTGATGCCCGATTCCCGCGGCGTCGCCCCCGCAAGACCGCCCGCAGCCAAACGTCCGGCTCCCCCTCCGCCGCCTCCCCCTGAGATCGCCCGCCGCCATGCCTTTCGATCCCTCGCGGTGGTGTTTCCGATTCTGGTCTGGTTTCTGTTGTCCGGCAGCAGTGCGAGTTATGCCGCCGTGCTGATCAAAGTAGCCTCGATGGGGCAGCAGGTCACGACCGGCGACACGGCCAAGGCGGCCAAGTCCCGCCTGTGGTCCACGGTGATCGGAGGTGTCGGGGCGGTGATCGGCTGGCAGGTGCTGAGCATTTGGCCGAATCTCCTGATCTACGTGCTGGTAGTGGCTCTGGCTGGGCTGGTGATCGGCCGACGACTGTTTGCGGGAGCCGCGCTGGCTCCGACGGGATCCACCTGGTCGTATGGTTACCTCACGATGATCGTGGTCCTGGCCCCGGCAGTGTTGGATTCCAATACCGGCAGCGCCGCCGGCGCCGCGTTCTGGAGCCGGCTCATGATGTTTGGCGGCGCCACCCTTTACAGCGTCGTCGCGGTCGCGGTTTTTGATGCGTTCTTCCGCCCCGGCAAAGCGGAGTTGGCATCCGATGACGAATCCCCCGCACCCGCCTGATTGAGCGACGACGCAACGGTTACCTGTGGCCTCGGGTTGAACCACTACCAATCTGCGAAAGGCTGAACCACCCCATCCTCACCCCATGAAATCACCCTCATTTCGACTCGGCATCTTCCTCCTCCTCTTAAGCTGCGGTTGGAGTCTGCACGCCACCGACCGACCAAACATCATTTTGATGATGGGCGACGACCATGGGTGGGCAGAGGTCGCCTACAACGGGCACCCTTACCTGCACACCCCGGTGCTCGATGAAATGGCGGCAACCGGCCTGCGGTTTGATCGCTTCTACAGCGGCGGATCCACCTGCTCGCCCACGCGCGCCAGTTTTCTGACCGGTCGGCACCCGAATCGCATGGGCACGTTCTCCCCCAACTGGTCGATGCGACCGGAGGAAATCTCGATGGCCCACCTGCTGCAGCAGGCCGGTTATCGAACCGCTCACTTTGGCAAGTGGCACATTGGCACGGTAAAAGCCGAATCGCCTCTGAGTCCCGGCGCGATGGGGTTCGATGAATGGCTGTCGCATGACAACTTCTTTGAGTTGGATCCGGTGATGTCCCGCAATGGCGGCCCGCCCCAGAAAATCCTCGGCGAAAGCTCCGAAATCCTGATCGACGAGACCATCCGATTCGCCGACGCCGCCGCGGCCGAAGGGAAACCCTTCCTGATTCTCTGCTGGTTCGGATCCCCCCATGAACCCTACATGGCCCTGCCCGAAGATCTGGCCCGCTACGAGGACCTGCCGGACCAATACGGCGATGCGATGGTGCGACTGACCAGCCTAGAAACGGGCTCCGCCACCGAACGACCGGCGCGTGAGGTATTGCAGGAAAGATTTGCTGAAATCACTGCGATGGACCGGGCCATCGGGAAACTCCGAGACCACCTGGATGCCGTCGGCCTGCGGGATAACACCCTGCTGTTTTATTGCGGTGACAACGGAATCCCCTCGAGCGGCAACTTCCATAGCCCCTTACGAGGAGCGAAGGGAGACGTCTACGACGGCGGCATCCGGGTCCCCGGCGTGATCGAATGGTCCGCTGCGATCCGCCAGCCGCGCGCCACCACGATGAACGCGGTGACCAGCGACTTGTTACCCACCGTGGTCGATCTGGCCGGAGGAGTTTCGCCGGAACGTCCCTTGGATGGAGTCAGTCTGCGCCCCCTCCTGCTCGGAGAGTCGGAAGAACGATCGGAGCCCATCTTATTTTGGAACTACGATCAACACACCGAGGGGGATCGCGGCGGTGAGCCCTACATCGATCCCGCGCTGCAGGAAGGCACCACGCCGCTGGTGAAGATGATGCAGGGCAAATACACGCGGACCTTCCGAAACTTAAAACACCCCATCATTCGAGAAGCAGACTATGCCGGAGAATTCGCCGTGTTGGACGGGGAGTATAAGTTTGTGCTCAACGGCGAATCCGACGCCGGTGCAGAGCTGTTCAACCTGGAACAAGATCCCTTCGAGACCACGAACCTCGCGGCGGATCACCCGGACCTGGTTGAGTCGTATCGCGAGCAATTACAACGCTGGCAAAACAGCGTGCTCCACAGCCTGACCGGCGGCGACTACCCGCGGTAGTTTCCGTATCGAGGCGCGGCAGCGGCGGGACTCAGGCGAGTTCCTCGACCGAAATATCGTGCTGCCGACCGTTGATGGTGAGGCGGAGCCGGGTGGCGTTGGCCGAGGCTGGGGTCGCTATCGGCGCAGGTGCGGCGGGAGCGGCCGGCGCGGGGGTCGGCTTTGGTTCAGGTTTGGCTTCCGCGGGCTCCGGTTTTTTCTGCAGGGCCGCAAATTCGTTGGGGAACATGGCGTGGAGCACACAGGCCTCGTCATCGGTCGGCAAGTCCTTCGCCGCGAGTTCTTCGCGAAGCTTCGGCATGCGCGGTTCCAAAATATCGGCCGGGC
>CAKZMS010000613.1 GCA_937128785.1 uncultured Opitutaceae bacterium
AGCGACCAGAACGAAAATACCGGGATCAGCCATGCGCCGAGGCCCAGCCAGATGAAGCTGAGTCGGGCCACATCGGCGCCGGCCTTGCCCACGAGATTGGTCTCGGTTGACCCCGTGGAATTGTTGGTGAGAAAGCCGGGTTGGAGGGGGCTGTAGTCCAAGTAGGCGACGGTGAGCCAAAGGCCGAGCAGCAAGCAGATGACGGCTACCATCCACTTCGGACGGTAGCGGGGGGGAGCGAAGCCGGTCTTACCGGTCTTTGAGTTTGAAGTCTTCGACTTGGCCATGGAGGTTGAAGTGCTGACCGCGCAATTCGGTGCAGCGAACCAGAGAGAAGGATTTCATCCCTGCCAACTAGGCGGTCAAATGTAAACCCGTCTCCGCCTGAATTCACTTTTTACCAACCTTTTAATAAATGAACGAAGTATTGCGATTTGCACCGATCTATCAGGACCGCGTCTGGGGTGGTCGGGTATTGGAATCCGCGCTCCAGCGGACGCTGCCGCGGGAAGGTCCGATTGGCGAAAGCTGGGAAGTCGTGGATCGCCCGGAAGCCCAGTCAGTTTGTATAGGTGGCACGCTCGATGGGCGCACCATTCGCGAAGCGCTGGCCGAGCACGGCGAGGCGATCATGGGCCCCGATTGGCCGGCGGAGCGACCGTTTCCGATTTTGATCAAGTGGCTCGATTGCCGGGAACGGCTCAGTCTGCAGGTGCATCCCCCCGCGGAGATCGCTCCGGCGATGGGCGGCGAGCCCAAGACTGAGAATTGGTATATCGCGGAAACGTCGGGTGAAGCCGGTCTCATCGTGGGTCTCAAGCACGGGACCACCCGGGCGGCTTTTGCCGAAGCCCTCACTGACAACTCCCTGGAATCCTGTGTGCACCGCTTTCCGGTGGAAGCGGGCGATTCGATCCTGGTGGAAAGCGGCACGGTGCACGCGATCGACGGAGGTAATCTTATTCTCGAGATCCAGCAGAACTCCGACACCACCTACCGGGTCTATGATTGGGGCCGCGTGGGGTTGGACGGATCGCCGCGACAGCTGCACATCGCCGAATCACTGGCCTCGATCGATTGGGATTTCTTTGAACCGGAGCCGATCAAGGCGGCCAACGAAGATGCCATCATTGCGGAGAGCAGCGAGTTTGCCATCCGCCGGTCGCCGTTGGCTCCCGGCCAGACGCTGGCTTTTGCGGCCGGTGAACAGCCGAGACTCCTCAGTGTGGCCAGTGGTCAGGTTAAGGTGAAAGGTGAAGCCGAAACCACCCTGAGCAAGGGTGACAACGTGCTGCTGCCTTTTGCCGGGACGTTCGAAATCGCGGCTGTGGATGGCGATGCCCTCGTGTTGGTGACGGAGAATTTTAGGTGAGCCGTTCAGGATGCGGGCGACAGGGTTCCGGGGGGCCGGAACGGGGTGGGTTTATCACCGGAGCGTTATTCTTTCTGTTGGTGGTGGCGGCGGCTTTGGTGCTGGCGTGGATTCTGGTGGTGCCTCGGGTGATCACCGAATCGGTGGGCGGTCTGACGGGCTGTGACACCAGGATCACCCAGTTTCATGCGAATCCCTTTTCGGGCCGCTTTTCGGCCAAGGACGTCAGAGTCGCCAACCCGGCTGGATGGGGGGATGACGCGCTTTTGGAGATTCCTACTTTGGCTGGCCGCCTGGCGATCGGCTCCCTCACCGATAGCACCGTCGTGGTGGAAGAAATCAGCATCGATATCGCTCGATTGGTCATCGTGGTGGATGCAGACGGGAAAACCAATTTCGAGGCGATTGGCCCCAGCACGGCAGCACTTGAGTCCTCTGCTCTGACCAAAACCGAATATGTGACGGCTGGTTTACCGTCTTGGGGCGAGGGCCCCTCGGCGGTGATGATCCAGCGTTTAGACCTGCGAATTCGACGGGTCGAACTCGTCGATACGGGGGTGCAGCCGGCCCAAATCCTGGCCGATGAACTTAACTACCAACATACTTACGAAAATGTCAGCGGCTACCAGCAGCTGCTCACGCCGGAGCTCATGAGCGCGTTGGCGCAGTCGCCCGCGCTCTGGCAGGTATTGGTCATCAACGGCTTACTGGGCGAAGCGGAAGGCGGCGAGGGAGGACTCCAGCAGTTGTGGAACCGGGCCAAAGGATCGGTAAATTCCTTTTTGCAGGGGCTTGAACAAACGGAAAAGCCGTAGATTACTAGACCCTTTGCAATGAAAGATACTGCGTCTTCACCCGATCCAACTGACACCAAAGAGCCTGCTTCCGAACCGGAAGTTGATGTCGCTCAGACTGAGACCGCTGCCGCGACCGAGGCTGAAGCAGCGGCCGAGGTCACCGCAGAAGAGCCCAAGGAATTGACCTGGGAGCAAAAACTTGAACATGCCCAAAAGGAAGCCCAGGAGGCGAAGGAGGCTCACCTGCGCTCCGTCGCTGATTTGGAGAACTTCCGCCGCCGCATGACCCGGGAAAAGGATGACCTGCGTGCCTACGCCGCGGCCAATGTCGTCGAAGAGCTCATGCCGGTCCTCGACAATCTGGGATTTGCCCTGACGGCGGCCCGCGCGGAAAACGCCGAGCTCAAGTCGCTCGCCGACGGCGTGGAAATGGTCAGCACCCAGTTCAAAACGGCTTTGGGCAACCATGGCCTCAAGGAAATCAATCCCGCGAATGAGGCGTTTGACCCGAATCTGCACGAAGCCCTTTCCCAGCAGCCCAGCGATGATGTCGAGGAAGGCACGGTCCTGCAGGTGGTGCGAATCGGCTACTCCCTGAACGGTCGTTTGCTGCGTCCCGCGTCCGTCATCGTCTCCGGTGGCAAGTCGACGGATGAAGAGGAAGCCAAGGCCGATGCCTGATTCCGCTCTCCGATCTCTCCATTTTACCCTCTGAAACCATGGCCAAGGAAGACTATTACGATCTGTTAGGCGTCAGCCGCGAGGCGAGCGATGCCGACATGAAAAAGGCCTATCGCAAGCAGGCGGTGAAGTATCACCCGGACAAGAATCCGGGGGATGCCGCGGCGGAAGAGAAGTTCAAGGAAATCTCCCATGCTTACGAGGTCTTGAAGGATCCGCAGAAGCGGGCGGCTTACGATCGCTATGGCCACGCGGCCTTTGAGCAGGGCGGTGGCCGTGGTCCCGGTGGCATGGGCGGCATGGGCGGTGGGGGAGGATTCCATGATCCTTTCGACATTTTCCGCGAAGTCTTCGGCCAAGGCGGCGGCGGTGGCGGCGGTGGCGGGATCTTCGACGAGATGTTCGGCGGCGGCGGCGGAGGCGGCGGTGGCCGTGATGGCTCCGACTTGCGCTACGACCTCGAAATTTCCCTGGAAGATGCGGCGAAGGGCATCGAGAAGGAGCTCTCGTTCCGCAAAGCCATGGCCTGCGAGCGATGTGACGGCAGCGGCGCTGAGCCGGGATCCAAGAAAGTGACCTGCCCCACCTGTCGGGGAGTCGGTCAGGTCCAACGCAGCGGTGGCATCATCACTTTCCGCCAGACCTGCCCTGCCTGCGGGGGCGCCGGCACCAAGATCGAAAAACCCTGTTCCCGTTGTCGGGGGGAAGGTCGCGAATCCAAGACGGCCAAGGTCAAGGTGCGCATTCCTCCGGGCGTCGACACCGGCTCCCGCTTGCGTTCGGTGGGCAACGGTGAGGCCGGATTATCCGGTGGTCAGCCCGGCGACCTCTACATCGTGCTCACGGTCAAGGACCACGAAATCTTCGAGCGCCAAGGCCAGGATCTTTTCTGTGAGATTCCGATCAAGTTCACCCTCGCGGTTTTGGGCGGCACCATCGAAGTGCCCACGCTCTTCGGTAAGGCTTCCCTGAAGATTCCTTCCGGCACGCAGAGTGGCACGACCTTCCGTCTGCGGTCGAAAGGCATGCCTTCACTGCGCGGGGGATCCCAAGGTGACCAGCTCATCCGCGTGCATGTCGAAGTGCCCAAGAAGCTCACCTCCGAGCAACGTGAACTGTTGGAGGAGTTCGCCAAAGTGAGCGGCGACGCCGATCACCCGACGGAAGAAGGCTGGTTCGATAAGGCCAAAAAGTTCTTCTAGATCGGCTTCCAATTGTTGTGAAATTTCATCAGCGCGTCCGTCGGGGCGCGCTTTTTTTTGGCAACCGATTCATGGGGGTTGCGGTGAAGGAGTGGGTGGGTAACAGAAGGGAACGGTTCGCTCTCGAACTTACACCTCTTACCCCCATGTCTGCTCGCAAAAAATGGCGCATTGCCGGAATCAATTTCGACTTCCGTCATATGGATCACCTGCTCATGGCGACCACCCAAACGCCCCGGGCGGAAATCGTAGGCATCAGTCATCACGACCCCGCCGAGATGCAGGATGCGATCAAGGCCAACACCATTCCGCCTGATTGTGTATTCACGGATTGGAGACAGTGCATCGAACGGAGCCGGCCCGACGTGGTGTTGTTGTGTCCGGCGAGTGGCGCGCATGCCGAGTGGGTGGAAAAGGTCGCCGCGTATGGCGTGCATGTGCTGATCGAAAAACCCTTCGCCGCCAATCTCGCGCAGGCCGATCAAATGGTCGCGGCGATGAAAAAAGCGCGGCGGAAACTGGCGATCAATTGGCCACTGGCCTGGTATCCACCGCACGTCACGGCGCACCGACTGGTGCGGGAAGGGCGCATCGGCACATTGCAGGAGGTGCATTTCTACGACGGCAACCGTTCCCCGATTTGGGACCGGGGTAATCCGGATGCGACTGCGCCCACCTTGGCCGACAAACGAGCGAGCTGGTTTTACGATCCCAACGGGGGCGGATCCTTGGTCGACTATCTCGGTTACGGCGCGACGCTGGGGACGTGGTTTTTTAACGGTCGCAAACCAACCGAAATCACTACGGTCGCCGGTGGATCCAAGGGCCTGCGGGTGGATGAGCAAAGCGTGACCATCGCGCGTTACGGTGAATGGCTGTCCACCTTCCACACGCGCTGGGGCACCTTCAGCGATCCGTGGGAGCACCAGCCGCAGCCGCGTTGTGGTTTCGTGCTCAAAGGCTCGGAAGGCACGATCTCCAACTACGATTACCAGCCGACGATTACGGTGCAGACGGCCCGTCAACCGGAGGGAAAGGTGTTGAAGGTCGACCAGCTGAAGCGTCCTCGCACCAACCCGGTGCAGTATTTTCTCCACTGTCTCGAAACGGAAGAACCGGTTGAAGGACCGTTGTCGGTGAAGATGTCGCGGATCGGCCAACAGATCGTCGATACCGCCGCCCTGAGTGCGAAGGAGAAACGCCCCGTGCGATTGTTGAAAAACTGATTTTGTGAAAATGCGTGCCCCTAAACTGAACTACTTGCCCCGCGGACCGCGTCGCCGGCGCCAACACAAGATCGGCCTGATCGGATGCGGTGGCATCTCCCTCTATCACCTCACCGCGGCGAAAGCCTGGGGGGTGGAGGTCGTAGCGATGGCGGATGTGAATCTTGCGGCCGCGGAGTCGCGTCGGGACGAGTTTTTCCCCAAGGCCGATGTTTACGCTGACCACCGTGAGTTGTTGGCTCGGTCGGATATCACGGTCGTGGAAATCGCCACCCATACGGCCGTGCGCGGACCGCAGATTTGGGATGCGTTGCGGGCCGGTAAACATGTGCTGAGCCAGAAGCCCTTTACGTTCGATTTGCGCGAAGGACGGAAGCTGGTCGCTTACGCCAAGCGGCGAAAGTTACATCTGGGGGTGAACCAGAATGGTCGTTGGTCACCGCAGTTTGGGGCGTTGATTGCGGCTTCGCAGCAGGGCCTGCTGGGAG
>CAKZMS010000614.1 GCA_937128785.1 uncultured Opitutaceae bacterium
CCAGTTGAAACTTGGGAAGGCTGTCCGTCATAGCCTTGGCGAAGGCGGACGTTTTGCGAAACCGACCCTTCTGGCGCACGGCCCCTCGGTTCCACCCCCCCCGTCCATCACCTCAGCGGCCGACATCACGACCCCGACCGCAATCGTAGCACGCGGGGGGTTTCGTCATCGTAGATGGTTTCCGCCCATTGAGGTTGGGAGCACAGTTCCCGGAGCAGATTGCGAAACAGCAGGGTCCGGCCGAAAATTTTCCGATCCCGTTCAAATCCGGTATTGAGCATGGTGGCCAAATACGCGTCATCGCGCACTCCCGGTCCGGCGTATTGCCAGACGACATAGCGAATGCCCTGCTGCTGCAGGATCGCGAGTTGATCGGTGGTTGGACCTCCCAGGGGCAACGGTTGCCAAGGTCCGGCCAAGCCCGCGGGGTCGACGTCCCAGATGGGGTTACGGGCGTAGTCCAAATGGAATGCGCCCAGGGTCGTCCAGACCAAGAGCCGTTCTCCGGCCGGCACCTGTGCCTGCACGGTTTGCATCAGTTCGCGAGCCACCGTGCCGCGGAGAAAGGCGTGGTATTCGAGGTAGTCGCCCATGTTCCGGGTTCCCACTTCCCGCGTGAAGCCCCACTTCAGACCTTGTTGGTAGCGGTTAAAAAACGACGTCGAAAACAGGGCGATGAACGCGACCAAAATGACGACTCCCGACCAACTACGCCACCGTTCCCCGCGCGGTGCAGGCGCGACGGATTGTTCATGCGAAGGGCGCATCCCGACCCACAGCAAAAGCAAAATCCCGGTCAGCAGCAGGGGCAGTTGGTAGCGCAGCCCGTTGTCGTAGCCGACCAAACGCGCGGCGGCCAAACCTTGACCCGCCAGGTAGTTGATCGCGACTCCGATTCCAATGGCGCCGGCAATCCAGCGACGGCGGGGTGATTCGTTTTTCGCCCCCGCCAGGAACCAAACCCCAATGCCGAAGAAAATCACTACGAGTGCTGAATAGTGTGCATGCCCGACCCCAAAGCCGAAGTCCATCGGATCGGTCGAAAACGGTTCCCAGCGCGGCGGCTTGGCTGATTCCGTCAGAGCCGCGCCTTCGGCCGGTGGGCCATGCCGCCACCATGTTCCAAATTTCTCCGCATGAGCCATAAACCATGGAGCAGCCAACCCGACCGCGGCCAACGGAATTAATGACGATTTCCCCAAGAAGCGGCGACGATCGGGTGCGAGTGCGATTCCCGGAATAACCAAGGCGGCAAACAGCAAAGGCAACACGAGCGCGAGGGAGGTTTTCAGCGTGACGAGCGCTGCACAGAGCAAGCCGATGGCGAGCGCCTGACCAGTGGACAACTCCACTTCTTCGGATTTTCCGGCCAGCGCAATGATGAACACGCCCATGATCAACGCGGCGCCGATATAGGTGGTGGAGGTGTTCGCCTTCAACGGGTCGATCACGATCATCAGCCCACCCACGGCCAGACTGATTCCCCACGATACGTTTAGTCGTGACCCGAGAGCGCCCACCAGCGCGACCACCATCAACAGTCCGATCACGTCGTCGATGACACTAACGAATACCAGGGGTCCGGTCACCAGCGCGAAGGACTGCAAAAAACTCATCCCCCCGAGGGCTTCGGCTCCCAGGGCATCGAACGGGCCGGTGTCCAAGTTGCCGGTCGCCAGCAAGCGCCCCGGGTATTTCAGATACTTCTCAATATCGTCGTGAATATTAAAGGCCGTCGGTCGATGGTGCACCCAGAACACCAAAGGCGCGGCCGCAATCACACTCAGATAGTGGCGCCAGTGGGTTCCGCCCATCCCGCGGCGCTTGGCTTGCAAGGCGTCGAACACCGCGATCACCACGCCGACGAAAAGCAGTCCGAAAATGACGCCGGAATTCACCGCCGAAAAACAAATCAACCCGCCCCCCATTATGGTGATGAAAGCGACACCCAAAACGAGATTGGTTGGGCGCGGAGTTGCCAGTTTGAGCGCGAGTCTTACCGCGGCCCCCCATCCATAAAAGGAAGCCGCCATGAGGATGGTCGCGAATAGTAGGATGGGGGTCATGGGGGGGCGAGGAGCGTTGGGCAAGTCCGAGGGGGCAGTCAGTTCTCATCGAATCTCAACCCGCCACAGGTTGGTCGGCGCTCAATTCGACGCGAGCAAAACGGAACCGGGAGATTGCGCGGCGGTCCATTCCCTGCACCGGTGAAGATCACCGCAGTCCACCATGTCCGAATCACGTCAACCCGCCCGCCGCTACTGGCGCATCAGTTTCCTTGCTGCGGCGATGGGTTGGTTGATTTGGCAATCGGGTCCCAGTCCGTCGGCCTGCCTTATTGGCCCCGGCGAATCCTGCCTGATCACAGTTGACGCCAACTTGAGCGCGGAGGCATCGGCGCTCCCGATTCAATCCGGCGAGGAGCCTGCTGCAGTCCCCGCGGCGAGGGTGGTAGCCGCACCGATGGAGCTGCTGGGATCTTTTCAGGCTCCGGCTCCCCATCAGCTGTGGACATTGGTTGAGGCTCCGGCCGAAGCGGCGGCCTGGGAACAACGGGTGCCGGCGGCTTCGCACGCTGTTCATTACGTCGATGTGAATCGCCGCCTCTTGCTCGGCAAGACCGCCACCGTCTGGAAAGCCGGCGAGCGCCTCACGTTGCCTTTGCCTTCTGGGGAATCCGTGGAAGTGGAATTGACCGGTGCCGAGGCCCGCGGGCCCGATCGCTTCATCGTTCGCGGCATCCTGCCCGGCGTGGCCGAAAGCCGCTTCGTTATGGCGGTAAATCAACAACACGTCGCCGTTTCGCTCGATGGTTTGCCGGCGGGTGAACTCAAGTTGCGGTCGTTGGGTCCGGCTTCCGCGCCGATCGTGCAGCTCTACACGGCCGATCCGTCGTTGGAGGACGGCTGCACGGCCGTCGTGCCGCCAATGGACTTGCAACGGCAGGCCTTGGCGGCGGCGAACCAGTCGAGGTCGGTCAGTCCGCCGGCGGTCGCACGGTCGGAAGCACTTTCCAGCGGTCAGGCGGTGGTGGATTTGTTGGTGGCATATACCTCCGCCGCCCGCATCGCGATTGGTTCGGAGTCTGCCATTGTGGCGGAGATCGACCTGTCCCACGCCAAGGCCCAGTCGGACTTCGCCAACAGCGGCATCTCGATGCAGCTGCGTTTGGTGGGCACCATGGAAGTGGATCTGCCGGGCGACGACAACTCCAGCGGCTCGGCCGGCTGGCAGGGGGAAGCCCTTGATAGCATCGCGGGCACGCAGGATGGCATCATGGATGACGTGCACGTTCGTCGCGACGAGTTAGGGGCCGATTTGGTCTGCCTCGTGCAACAGCGCGCCGACAATTCAAGCTCGGGCATCGCCTACCTCATGCAGGGCTTGGATGCGTTCATTTCACCCTTCTTTGGCTTCTCCGTGATCAACCTTTCTGACCTGAGTGATGGAGTCGTGATGGCCCATGAACTCGGTCACAATTTCGGGTGCGCGCATGATCGGGAGAACGCCCCGAGCGGTGGCGTGTTTGACTACAGTTACGGCTACCGGGTCAGCGGCAATCGCTCCACCGGAGGCACCACCCAGATCCGCACGATCATGGCCTATTCGCCCGGCACGCGGGTGCGCTATTGTTCGGGACCGGAAAATTTTGCCACCAGTTACACGCTGAACAGCCGGACCTTTGAATTCGCCGAACCGGTGCGTTTGGGTGTCGCGGCGGGTGAAGCCGGAGCATCCGACAACGCTCGCACCATCGGCGAAACCGCTTTTCAGGTCGCCAATTACCGGCTCTCGCCAGACCGCGGCAATGCGGGCCGCCTGGTCAATGTCTCCACCCGGGCTTGGGTGGGCTCCGGAGCGCAGACGCTGATTGGTGGTTTCGTGCTCGAAGGCTCCGGCACCAAACGCGTGCTCGTTCGCGCCGCCGGGCCGACCATTGGAGCGGATCCGTTCAACGTGCCCAACGCTTTGGCCGATCCCGAACTGCGCATCGATCACATCGGCGTGGGTGTGGTCGGTGAAAATGACGATTGGGGGCTGCCGGCCGCCCCTGGGGTCGCGGTGGCCGAAGCCGCCTCGGCCGCCGGTGCATTTGCCTACCCCCCTGGCAG
>CAKZMS010000615.1 GCA_937128785.1 uncultured Opitutaceae bacterium
ATCGGTTCGACTCCGATAAGCGGCTCCAGCCTTCGCCAAGGCTTCGGCTGGCACGGCCAGTTCCATCAGCGGCGGGATTGACCGCTCCACTTAAGGCGGGAAGGGAGATTCAATTGTTGGCGATGTCGTCGTCGGACAACCCGCCTTGGAGTTTCTGGTAGAGCGACAACGTTTCGACCTCTTGGCGAAGCTGGTCGCCGTAGTATTTCAGGCGATCGGTTACACTCAGGGTTTCCAGCAGGGTTTGTTTGGTGCGAGCGTCGGTGCAGAGCGTGAAGGCGGCGATGTCCACAAATGCCTCGGGTTCAGCCACGGTTTCCAGAAATTGGACGAATCCCTCGGGGGTGTCGGCGCCCAGCTGGCGTCGTAGTCGGATGAGCCGCTGGATTCGGCGCCTCAATTCTCCGGCCTCCGGTGAAACGGGGGTTTGGCTCTGCAGAGTCTGAATCCGCACGATGCGATAAGGCTCCTCTTGGACGACTTCGATGCATTCCACGCGGGAGATGCCCTGGAGCAGGAGGTTGGACGTGCCATCTTCATTCAGATTACAGGCCCGGACCATTCCTGCAGTGGCAATTCGATGACCACGCTCCTCACTGGGATCGGATTCGGGGTCGAGTCCCGCGATGGCAAATATCCGATGAGAGGCGAGGGCATGCTTCAGCATCAGGCGATAGCGAGGTTCGAAAATATGCAGTGGCATGAGTGCCTGCGGGAAGAGCGCCACCTCGGGCAGCGTCATTACGGCGATTTCATCTGGCACCACGATTTCAGTTTCCACGTACCCACCGTGTTCGGAACCAAACTCCAATTCAAGCGTGCGCGACATAAGGTGTGACGTGTCCCAACAACCGGTCCGCACTGTGTCACAGTGTGTGACATGGTGTCGCGGATTGGTGGCCAGGATCCGTCCATATGAGGATTTAAATATTTTATAAGATGCTTATATATAGTAATATAAAGTAAAATAACTCTCGGAGGCACGGCCTTTGCTCCCCCGGCGGGCATGAGCCGCATTATCGGTATTGATTTAGGCACCACCAACTCCTGCATGGCCACCATGGAAGGCGGAGAGACTGTGGTGATTCCCAACGCAGAAGGCGCCCGCACCACGCCCTCCATTGTCGCGTTCACGAAAACGGGCGAGCGTCTGGTTGGCCAAGCCGCCAAGCGCCAAGCGGTGACCAATCCTCGCAACACGATCTTCTCGGCCAAGCGCCTGATCGGTCGCAAGTTTTCCGAGGTCAGCGAGGAGGCAAAAAATCTCCCTTACAAGGTCGTCGATGGCAAAGGCGGTGATGCTTACATCGAAGCTCAGGTTGGGGATAAGACCGAACAGTTCGCGCCCCAGCAAATTGCCGCCTTCGTGCTCCAGAAGCTTAAGGCCGACGCGGAAGCTTATCTCGGTGGAAGTGTCACCGAGGCGGTCAACACCGTCCCGGCTTACTTCAACGACGCCCAGCGCCAAGCTACCAAAGACGCCGGCAAGATCGCTGGCCTCGAAGTGAAGCGCATCATCAATGAACCCACCGCGGCTTCGCTCGCCTACGGCCTCGACAAGAAGTCCGAAGAGAAGATCGCGGTCTACGATTTGGGTGGCGGCACCTTTGACGTCTCCATCCTTGAGATCGGCGATGGGGTCTGCGAAGTGAAGGCCACCAATGGTGATACCCACCTCGGTGGTGACAACTGGGACGAAGCTCTGATCAACTGGCTCGTCGAATCCTTCAAGTCCGAGCAAGGCATCGATCTCCGCAGCGACCCGATGGCTCTCCAGCGCCTCAAGGAGGAAGCGGAGAAGGCCAAGATCGCTCTCTCGTCCGCTCAGTCCCAGGACATTAATCTACCGTTCATCACGGCCGACGCCAGCGGTCCGAAGCATCTCAACATCACGCTCTCCCGCTCGAAGATGGAGCAGGTTTGTGAAGCGCTTTTTGAGCGCACCGTTGCTCCTTTCAAATCCTGCTTGGCTGACGCCGATCTGGCTTCCGAAGGTATCGATGAACTTGTCCTCGTGGGCGGCATGACCCGCATGCCCAAGGTGGTCGAGCTCGCGAAGGAACTCGGCGGCAAGGCCCCTCACCAAGGCGTGAATCCTGACGAAGTGGTCGCCATTGGCGCCGCCATTCAAGGCGGCGTGTTGCAAGGCGATGTGCGCGACGTGCTCCTCCTCGACGTGACTCCGCTCACCCTCGGTATCGAAACCGCCGGTGGTGTTTCCACTCCGATGATCGAGCGCAACACGACCATCCCTTCCAAGAAGTCCCAAGTGTTTTCCACCTACTCGGACAACCAGCCTTCCGTCGAGATCGTGGTGCTCCAAGGCGAGCGCCAGATGTCCAAAGACAACAAGAATCTCGGCACCTTCCGTCTCGACGGCATCCCGCCCGCACCTCGCGGAGCACCGCAGATCGAAGTCACCTTCGACATCGATGCGAACGGTATCTTGCACGTCACGGCTAAGGACCAAGGCACGGGCAAGGAGCAGAAGATCACCATCCAAGGTTCGTCCGGACTTTCCTCTGAGGAAGTCGACAAGATGACCAAGGAAGCCGAGCTCCACGCCGAAGAGGATAAGAAGGCCAAAGAAGCCATCGAAACCAAAAACCAACTCGATTCCACCATCTATCAGATGGAGAAGGCGCTGAAGGACAACGGCGACAAGCTGCCCGACGACATCAAAGCCAAAATCGAACCCGCCTTGGCCGACGCCAAGAAGGACCTCGAGTCCGGCGACGTCGACAAGATGAAGGCCGCCATGGAGAACCTCTCCAGCATCGGTCAAGAACTCTACGCTAAGGTTGCTGAAGCCGCTCAGGCCGCCGGAGTTGATCCGGAAGCCGCCGCCGCTGCGGCCGCCGCCGGTGCGGGAGTTGCCCCTGAGGGTGACGCTCCCAAGCAGGAAAAGAAAGTCGACGGCGACGTCGTCGATGCCGACTTCGAGGTCGTGGACGAAGACGACAAGAAAAAGGACTAACTAAATTTTAAGACGCACTTTTGGGATCTCCCGGGAGTGCGTCTTTCTCAACCCTCCAATCTTAAACCCTAAATAAAAACAAATATGGCTAAAGTAAGCATCAAGCCCATCGGAGATCGCGTGCTCGTGCAGCATCTCGAGGAAAAAGAACAAGTCCGTGGTGGTATCATCATCCCGGATTCCGCCAAGGAGAAGCCCCAAGAGGCCAAGGTCATTGCTCTCGGCACTGGCAAGAAGGACGACGCGGGTAACGCGACTCCCTTCGAAGTCAAAGTCGGCGACATGGTCCTGCTCAGCCCCTACGGCGGCTCCGAGGTCAAACTCGACGGTCAAAAGTTCAAGCTGGTTCGCGAGGACGATATCCTCGGTGTCATCGCCTGAACTCCCCTCAATCCTAAAATCTAAAACCCAGATTTAATTACTATGTCAGCAAAACAACTCCTCTTCGATGAGGCTGCTCGTTCCAAGATCCTCAAAGGCGTCGAACTCCTTTCCCGCGCCGTTAAGGTGACCCTCGGCCCCAAGGGCCGCAACGTCGTCATCGACAAGAAATTCGGTTCCCCGACCGTCACCAAAGACGGTGTGACCGTGGCCAAGGAGGTCGAACTTCCTGACCCTTACGAGAACATGGGCGCCCAAATGGTGAAGGAAGTCGCTTCCAAGACCTCCGACAACGCCGGTGACGGCACCACCACCGCGACCGTGCTCGCCGAGTCCATCTACCGTGAAGGTCTCAAGAACGTCGCCGCGGGCTCCAACCCGATCTTCCTCAAGCGTGGTATCGACAAGGCCGTTGAGGCCGCCGTCGCGAAACTGCACCGCGTCTCCAAGAAGGTGAACGACCGCGAAGAGATTCGCCAGGTCGCCACCGTTTCCGCCAACTGGGACACCGAGATCGGTGACATCATCGCCGACGCGATGGACAAGGTGGGTAAGGACGGCACCATCACCGTTGAGGAGGCTAAGTCCATCCAGACTTCCCTCGACGTCGTGGAAGGCATGCAGTTCGACAAGGGATACCTTTCGCCTTACTTCACCACCAACCAAGAGAACCTCGAAGCCGTCCTCGAAGACGCGTACGTCCTCATCCACGAGAAGAAGATCTCCTCTCTGCAGGACCTGCTTCCCCTGCTCCAGACCGTCTCCAAGACCAGCAAGCCCCTTCTCCTCATCGCTGAGGATATCGAGGGTGAGGCCCGCGCGGCTCTCGTGGTCAACAAGATCCGTGGCACGCTGAACGTCTGCGCCGTCAAGGCTCCGGGCTGCGGCGATCGTCGCAAGGCCATGCTCGAAGACATCGCGGTTCGCACCGGGGGCAAGTGCCTGACCGAGGACCTCGGCGTGAAGCTCGAGAATGTGACTCTCGACGATCTCGGTAGCGCCAAGCGTATCGTCGTCGACAAGGAGAACACCACTATCGTTGAAGGGGCAGGCAAATCTTCCGATATCCAAGGCCGCGTGAAGCAAATCCGTCGTCAGATCGACGAGACCACTTCCGACTACGATCGCGAAAAGCTGCAAGAGCGTCTCGCCAAGCTCGCCGGCGGTGTTGCCGTCATCAACGTTGGTGCTGCCACCGAAGCCGAGATGAAGGAAAAGAAGGCCCGCGTGGAAGACGCGCTGCACGCTACCCGTGCCGCCGTTGAAGAAGGTATCGTCCCCGGTGGCGGTGTCGCTCTGCTCCGCACGGCTGACGCCCTCGACAAGATCGACCTCGAAGGCGACGAAGCCATCGGCGCGACCATCGTCCGCCGTGCGATTGAGTCCCCGCTCAAGCAACTCTGCCGCAACGCCGGTGTCGATGGCGGTGTCGTCGTCCAGACCGTGCTCAAGAGCAAGGGTGGCAACGGCTACAACGTCGCGACCGACGTCTACGAAGACCTCATCAAGGCCGGTGTCGTTGACCCGACCAAGGTGACGCGCACCGCGCTCCAAAACGCTGCGTCGATCTCCGGACTGCTCCTCACTACGGAGTGCATGATCACCGAGATCCCGGAAAAGAATGAGCCCGCACCTGCCGGTGGTCACGACCACGGCGGCATGGGCGGCATGGGCGGAATGTATTAATCCGCTCTCGTCCCGCGACCGCGGGACTGCGGCGAGATTTATCCCTCAGTCAAAAAACTCTCAGCCTCGTCCCGCTTCTGCGGGGCGGGGCTTTTTTTTGAAGGAGAAGGGGAGGGATCTGCGCCGTCTGATCTGCGTTTGGTGGGGACCTAGATCAGGACTAGGCGAATTATGATATACGCGGCGGACGACACGGAGAAGCTGTCTCACAACCATCCCAAACCTAATGATGAAACGCGCGAAAAGCCGAACTGTCGGACGTAAGGCCCGACCCACCTTGGAATGGCGCTGATGTGGACATGTGGGTTGGGCTTTATGCCCAACAGTTTCATCCTGGCGGCG